>JAJYAX010000137.1 GCA_021779275.1 Deltaproteobacteria bacterium
TTGAGGCGAGTAGGATTGATGATCCTTGAGGGCTGTAAATCCATTGAGGGCCACACCGCAGCCTTTAAGGGTTTCTTGAAAACGTGAGGGGTGGGCAATACCACAGAAACCGTAGAGAGGAGAGGGTATTGCATCCAGAGCAAGAGAACCGGGGGTGTTTACTTCCCGGCATTCAGCTGGTGTGTAGGAACTCAAAAAAACCGGTCTATCGGGGAAATCTTCCTGCAGAAATTTGCTGAAACACCGGATCTCCGGGCTCACCGTATCGGAAATTCCAGTCAGGATAAAGGCATGGGCGCGGGAGAGGGCGGAAAAGGGTTCCCGTAAATTTCCACCCGGAAAGACCCGGCTGTTGCCGGCGAGTGTCGAGGCATTAAAAAGAACCAGATCAAGGTCCCGCGGCACGGAAAGATGTTGAAAGCCATCATCAAGGATCAGAATATCGGAACCAAAGTGTCGAACGGCAAACCGGCAGGGGAGGGAGCGAACCGTTCCGGTAAGTACCGGGATGCCCGGGAGAGATTCGGCCAGCAGGCGAGGTTCGTCGCCAGCCTGTCTTGCGTCCAGAAATAAAGTCTTGCCGTCAGAAACAACATTAACCATATTTTTGGCCGCACCTCCATAGCCCCGACTGATGATGGCTGGTTTATAGCCGTTTGCCGCCAGAAGCCGGGCGATATATCGAACAATCGGCGTTTTGCCCGTCCCCCCCATGGTCAGGTTGCCGACGGAGACTACCGGCACGTCCATTTTTTCCCGTCTGCGCAGGCCACTCAGATACAGGCGGGATCGGGCCCACATGAAAAGGCTGTAAAAAGGACTCAATGGACGTCCTAAGAACAATAAACTGCGTACGAGGTCCGGCATAAGGGCTTTTTGACGGGAGGTCGAGTTACCGAAGGATACTTCTTACAGACAGAAGGCTGATTTCTAATTTGAGCCGTAGCTGTGAAGTCCCGAAAGGATAAAGTTGACGCCGTAGTAGGTGAAAATAACAGAGAAAAATCCAATAATTGCCAACCATGCAACTCGTTTGCCACCCCAGCCTCTGGTGTAGCGGGCGTGGAGCGTGATCGCATAGATAAACCAGGTGATGAGCGACCATGTCTCCTTCGGATCCCAACTCCAATAGGTCCCCCAGGCGGAATTCGCCCAGACGGCGCCGGTGATGATTCCGGCCGTGAGCCAGATGAACCCGAAGATCATAGTCTTATGGGTGATATCCTCGATCTGCGGCAGGGTGGGCAGACTCCCGAGAAGTGTCTTGTCGTCCGAGGTCCGTTTGCTGCTGCTTGTCTCCTTGACCAAATACATGACGCCGAGACCTGCTGCCACCGTGAAGGCCGCATAGCCGATAAAGCAGGTAATGACATGGGCGATCAGCCAGTTGGATTGCAGGGCGGGGACCAGCGGGCTGATGTTTTTTGTCATGTCGGTGGACAGAGAGGCATAGGCCATTGCCAGAAAGGCAAAGGGTACTGCGAAGGCGCCGATGATCCGAATCCTGAACTTCCATTCAATGGCCAGATAGATCGCGATTATAGTCCAGGCAAAGAAAACGACCGACTCGTACATATTTGTCAAGGGAGCATGACCTATTCCCATCTGATATGATTCGTACCAGCGCAGGCCGAGGCCGAGGGTCTGGATCAGCAGAGCAATCGCGGTGAAACCGGTTGCAAATTTCCCCATTCTTTTAACTTTAAAGACAAACATTGCCACATAGAGCAGTGTTGAAAACAGGTAGGTAAAGGTCGTTATACCTAGAAGTTGTGAGCTGTTCATGAAAACTCCATTGATCGATTGTCTGCGTGTCTTTCTGCTGCCTGGGGTGGAGACCCGATACTGATATGTGTCGCCGGTGTTATTTGGACGTTATTTTTTTGATATTCCTGAGATTGTCTGCAAGATTAGAAAATATTCCGTCAAAGCCGCTCTTGTTTTTATTGGCGGAACCGGCCATGTAAATCGAGGTTTTACTGTTCTTCTCACACACAAAAATCCAGATTTTTCTATGGGACATGAAAAAGGTTGTGAACAGGCCAAGGAGCATGAGAATGCAACCACTGTAAACCCACCAGACCCCGGGATCCTTGGCGACCTGCAATCCAGTCGAATACATCTGCTTGGCCGACAAAAGATAGTGTTTTCCCTCCCGGTCAACCGCGACCTGACTCCCTGCATCCATCCAGAAAACGGAAGGAGAACCGTCTTGATCAGTAAACCAGATCTTGATCCGGGTGACCTGTTCTCTCTCTGCCTCGACATTTATCACACCGAATCGTACTTCTTCCTCCTGCCATTCCGTCTGTTTCTGGAAGGGAACCGAGAATGTTTTTTTCCTTCCATTATCTTTATCCGTGAGGGTGACAATAAAATCCTTATACCCTTCATAGCTCGACTGATAGAAGGTGATGCCCTTATACGTCAAGGGATTGTTGACTGTAATGGATTTCTGCAGTATTTCACGATCATGCTCAAAAATAGTGAGATGAGAGCGATATTCTTTCGGCATACCATTCTGATAAAACTCAATGTTGAAGGCATCGCACCTGACCTTGAACCCCAGGTTGATGAATGCCGCAGCCCCGAATGGCTGGATCTTTTCTATGCTTTGGCCTTCCACAATGGAGACGGATCCCTTGAATCCAAGAATTGAACCGATGATTGCCCCGATCAGAATAATCAGGATGGATGCATGGACAACAAAGACCCCCAGTCTGGTCCACGCCCCCTTCTGACTGAAGAGGAGGGTGCCGTTTTCGGTCTCCCGGGATGCCGTTTTCCAGCCATTACCGGGCAGACGCAGCGTCAGTTCCTCCACTGCCTTAATCGGGGGCAGGGAGGTTGTCCAAGAGGCGTTTCTCTTCATGCTGATCAGCCTTTTAACCGGAACTGCCAGGTTGTCGGCCCTGATCTGTTTCCATATCCCTGGAAACCTGTCGAGACTGCAGATTATCAGATTCGTGCTCAACAATCCGAGAAGGGCCTTGAACCAAAAGGACCCGAACATGTCGGTGAGATGAAACAGGTCAAGAAACCGGGCGATCTGAGGGCCGAACCTTTTAGCATACCAGGAAAGCGCTTCGTTCTGCGGAATAATGGTGCCGATAACTGAGGCAAGTGAAATTATGCAGAGCGTCATTAGAGCAAGTTTCACCGAGGCGAAGAAATCCCAGACAAGGGTGAAGATGCTCGGGGGGGAGTTTTTTGTTGACATCGTTGAGAGGGGGTGAGGAATTTCCTTTAGAAGCGCATCTCTGCCCATTTTCGCAGAAATGTACTTTATGAAAATACAAATATAGTTTATCTGAAGTTAGGAATTATTATTAAGCGAAACAGTTATGTTTGCTACCACGCAACTCCGGCGATTGCAACCAAAAAGCTGTGGGGCTGATCAATCATTGAAATTGAAGAGGGGCGAACCATGATTCAGAGAATCACAGGTCCCCCCGATTTTTTGAATTACATCCTCGATTGTATAATGTAATCATAGTCAAAACCCGGCGGGAAGCAATAATAAAGAGATGAGGATGCATAATGGACCCTATATGGTGGACCGAAGAATTCAGTGTTGGCGTAGCGGAAATGGACAGACAACACAAAAAACTTATTGCAATGATCAACAGGCTCATTCATGAGCCTGAGGCGACGACGCATTCGGAAACAGTATCCGAACTTCTCTCCGGCATGATCAATTACGCCCGGGAGCATTTTCGTGATGAAGAAGCATTGATGGCGGAATATGGCTATCCTTTTAAGGATCGTCAGGCCGAACAGCATAGTGCGTTTATCCAAAAGACGGTGGATTTTTGTTCGGCGGTTGAGATGGGGGTGGATATCGTTCCACTGGTCATGGCGGAATATTTAAAGGATTGGTTTATTCATCATATCCTGGGACAGGATATGAAATATAAACCGTTTTTTCTTGATCGTGGGGTCAAGTAACGAGGTCGTCGAGGTCTGGCCTGATGACAATGAAATCGAGGCCTCACCTCTCTTATGGGCAGACAATGGCCAACGGAGAGGAGGTTTTTTATGCTTGCTATTCCAGAAGAAAGAAGGTATGAAGTTCTGTTCTTGTCGGTATATTGTTGAAGTTGTCAGACACCAGTTGTCCAATTTGGCCCAGAGCCTGGATAACTGATTGAAAGAGATACGCTTAAGGAGAGTTTTCAATGGCTAAGGTATGTCAGATTTGCGGAAAAGGTCCGGCCACTGGTAATAATGTTTCCCATGCCCATAATAAAACCCGGCGGCGTTGGCTGCCCAACCTGAAAAGGGTTCATCTGGTCACCGAAAATGGTGGCAGAACCCATGCCAGGGTATGCACTCGTTGTATTCGCTCCGGGGCAGTGGTTAAACCTGCATGAGTAGGTCGTCCCTTTGAAAAGTCTATGCAGTTTTATGTGCAAAGAATTTTTTATGACGGGATGTATCCCCTCAAAGGGGATCTGAAAGAAGTCTCCCCTTCTCGGGGGTATGAGGCGAAAATAGGGCGAGTGGATTTTATCCAGCTCGCCTTTTTCAGTTTGAGGTGATGAGATGAGCGAAAATGAAATCAAATTTCTTACACGGGAAGAGGCGCTGAGCATAGTTGCAGCCATCCAGGAAGAAGAGGATATTCATAACCAAAACAAACGGATTCTGACTGTTTACAATTTTGAGGATAAAGAAATCTGCTGGTTCGATTTTGAAGAGGTCTCGGATGCCGTTAAGGCTCTGGGGCATCCCACGGCGAAATCGCATGTTCAGGATTATATACTGGAACATATCCCTGATTGGGCAAAAGATATGTGAAGCGCCTCGTGATTGTTGGGTCTTACTTTTTCCTCGCCGTACTGGAACATGACTGAACTCACTCAAGAACAGCTTGAGCGGTACGGCCGTCAAATCCTTTTGGAGGGGGTAGGTGTTGAGGGGCAGGAGAAAATCCTGGCTGCCAAAGTTCTGCTTATTGGTGTGGGAGGACTCGGCTCTCCGGTCTCCCTCTATCTCGCAGCAGCGGGGATAGGAACCCTTGGTCTGGTCGATAATGACGTGGTTGACCTTTCCAACCTGCAACGACAGATTGTTCATTTCACAAAAGATATCGGCAGATCAAAGGTTGCATCCGCAGAGGAAAAACTCCATGCCCTTAATCCCGAGGTGAAAATCCGGACCTATAATCAGCAGCTGGACGCAGAAAATATCGCCGATATCATCAGTGATTATGATTTCGTCGTTGATGGAACGGATGATTTCCCCACTAAATTTCTGATCAACGATGCCTGCGTGTCCG
>JAJYAX010000138.1 GCA_021779275.1 Deltaproteobacteria bacterium
TGGTAGAGCACCTCGCCGGCCTTGACTTCGCCGCCCTCGGTAAACAACCGTTTCTGAATGATCCCTCCCACCTGCGGCCGCACCTCAGCCACCAAATCCGGCGATATCCGGCCGGACAGCTCCATGGTCAACGGAACCGGTCCGGACTTCATGACCACCACGCCTACCTCCGGGTTGCCTTTGGCGGGCGGCGAGCCGCCGGTTGCACCCGGTTTTTTGCAGCCGCTCATCACGAGGATACCTGTCAGAACCGCCGCCAGGGCGAGAAGTTTGATTTTTTCAGTGGTTTTCATCACGCGTCCTTCCATAAGGTTTTTTTCTCGAACGTTTTCAGCCACAGGCTGGGGTCTATGCCCATCTCGCCGCCGCCCGCCCGCCCCTGCACCCCTTGCGGGGCTCCCTTCCCTACTTAAAAGGTGGAACGGCTGAGACGTGCAGTTTTACAGACTGTCCTTTTTAAATTCCACGGCCATTTTCTCAACATTTTCGCCTATTATTTCCAGGCAGGCCCTGAGCTGCCGCTGCATCTCGATGCTGATGCCGCGGACTATCCGGTCGGAAATCGATTGAAACATCTCCTCCACATCCTTGACCAGGGCCATTCCCTTGTCGGTCAGAAAGACCAGATAGGCCCGCCTGTCGCCTAGGTCCGGCCGCCGCAGGATCAAGGCCTTGGTCTCAAGCCGGTCCAGTATCCTGGTCAGGTTGGCCGGGGTTTTGCCGACCATCCCTCCCAGTGTCTTCTGGGTCACCCCCGCATCGAGGGATATATTTTTCAGAATATGCATCTGTTCCAATGTAATATTGTATGGATAGAGTATTCTTTCCGCCATCTTGTTCATATCCTGCGCCGTATGATAGATCAGACGGCCCAGGGACTTTTCAACACAAGTGCGCATTTCTTGCCTCCACAATATTTAACCAGGCAACTATATTGAGCTGATCTGTCTTTGTCAATGTATTTTTCAGCAGGACTGCGTCCAAATGCAAACGGAACGCCCCAGGCTCGATGCGAACATCCTGAAGGCCTGGGGAAACGGGAGAGGGCGAGGAAGAGGCTGCCGAAGAATGACAGTATTAGGCTGGAACGCGGGAAAGACAGCTCCCGGCTCACCCCTGAACAGGTCTCGGATGAGCCGGCATGTTGCTACACTTATTTGACATAAGCGAAGGTAAGCGCCTCTTCCTTGAGGTCCACCCGGGCCTCGCCGCCGTGGATCAGTTCGCCGAAGAGGATCTCCTCGGTCAAGACATCGCCGATCTCCTTCAAGATCAGCCGCCGGAGCGGCCGGGCGCCATAGACCGGATCGTAGCCCTTCCCGGCCAGCCAGCTCCTGGCCTCGGGGGCCAGGACGATGGACACCCTCTTTTCAGCCAGCTGGTCCTGCAGCTCGCCGATCAGCTTATCGACCACCTTTTCAACCGAGCCGGTATCCAGCGCGGCAAAGGAGATAATGCCGTCGAGCCGGTTGCGGAATTCCGGTGAAAAGAGTTTGGTCACCGCCTGCTGAGCCTCTCCTTTCTTGGCCCCCTCGGTGATAAAGCCGATGGAGGAGGCGCTCATCTCCCGGGCGCCGGCGTTGGTGGTCATGATCAGGATGACGTTGCGGAAGTCGGCCTTTCGCCCGGAATTGTCGGTGAGGGACGAGTGATCCATGACCTGCAGCAGGATGGAGTAGATATCCATATGGGCCTTCTCGATCTCATCCAGGAGCAGGACCGAGTACGGGTGTTTGCGGATCGCCTCGGTCAGAAGGCCGCCCTGATCAAACCCGACATAGCCGGGAGGGGAGCCGATGAGCCGGGCGACGGCATGCTTTTCCATGTACTCGCTCATATCCAGGCGCTCGAAATGGACGGAGAGCACCTGGGCCAGCTGGCGCGCCACCTCGGTCTTACCGACCCCGGTGGGACCCGCGAAGACGAAACAGCCGGTGGGGGAATCGGGATTGCCAAGCCCGGCCCGCGCCCGTTTGACGGCCCGCACCACCGCATCGATGGCCTCGTCCTGACCGAAGATCACGCCTTTCAGTTTATCGGGCAGATCCTTCAGGGACTCGGTCTCCAAGCGGGTGCTGCTCTTGGCCGGGATCCGGGCTATCCGCGAGACCACCTTCTCCACGTCTCCGACCTTGACCATGCTATGCAATCGTCCTTCCAGACGGAAGAGCGAGCCGACCTCATCCATCACGTCGATGGCCTTGTCCGGCAGGAAGCGTTCGTTGATGTACCGGTCAGCCAGCTCGGCCATGGCGGCGATGGATTTTTTCGAATATCTGATCTGATGGTGCTCCTCGTACCGGGACTGCAGCCCCTGCAGGATCAGCCGGGTATCGTCCACCGACGGTTCCTCCACATCGATCTTCTGGAAGCGCCGGGACAGCGCCCGGTCCTTCTCGATATGATTTTTATATTCCTCATAGGTGGTGGAGCCGATGCAGCGCAGCACGCCGGCCTGGAGCGCGGGTTTCAACAGGTTGGAGGCATCCATGGAACCGCCGCTGGTCGCGCCGGCCCCGACGATGGTGTGCATCTCATCGATGAAGAGAATGGCATTTTTCTTCTTTTCGATGGCGGCAACCACGCTCTTCAGCCGTTTCTCGAAATCGCCCCGGTATTTGGTGCCGGCCACCAGCGCCCCCAGGTCCAGGAGATAGATATCGACGTCCTGCAGGAGATCCGGCACCATGGCCTTTTCTCCGGCTTCTCTCGCCACCTTGTCATGATGGATGCGCAGGGCCAGCCCTTCGGCGATGGCCGTCTTGCCGACACCCGGCTCGCCGACCAGGATCGGATTGTTTTTCTTCCGGCGGCAGAGGACCTGCATGATCCGGCTGATCTCCAGGTCCCGGCCAACCAGCGGATCAATCTTCCCCTCGGCCGCCTGGACGGCCAGATTGACCGTGAAGTCCTGCAGGGCCTTCTCATCGGCGCCCTTCTCTTTCTTGTCCGGACCTTCCGGAGGCCTGGGCAGGGGTTCCTGTTGCAGGCTGTGGGGAAGTTCATGGGAGATAAAGTTCACCACCGTCATCCGGCCGACACCCTCGGAGCCCAGGAAGAAAACGGCATGGGATTCGGCCTCGGCGAAGATGGAGACCAGCACGTCGCCGCTGTCCACCTCCTGCTTGCCGCAGCTCTGCACATGGGCGACAGCCCTCTGCAGGACACGGTTGAAGGCCAGGGTCTGGGCGGGTTCGCTGCTGATGGTCGATGACAAGCGGGGAATCTCGCCCGAGAAAAACGTCTCCAGGCGCTGTTTCAGGTTCTCGATGGAGCCGCCGCATTCCCGGATGATATACCGGGTCAACTCATCATGCAGGAGCCCGTAGAGCATATGCTCCACGGTCACATATTCATGATTGTAACTTTTCGCCTCTCTGATGGCCCGGATAAGGGCGATTTCCAATGTCTTGCTCAGCATGGTCATATACTCAAGTTTTATTTATCCTTATGCCGGTTCCATGGAGCAACGCAACGGAAAATTATTTTTCCCCGCCAGCTCATGAACAACCGCTATTTTTGTCTCACAGATCTCCCGTGTGTATACTCCGGCAACCCCGAGGCCTGAATTGTGGACATTCAACATTATACGGGTTGCCTCGACGGTTGATTTATTGAATATGTTTTCCAGAATGGCAACCACGAACTCCATGGAAGTATAATCGTCATTATGGAGCAGAACCTTAAAGAGTGAAGGCTCCCTGGTGTCAATCCGTTCTTGTGTAAATACCGATCCTTGATCTTTGGGATTACTCATAGTAATGGTCTTCAAAAGGTTTCTTTTCTCTGCGGCGGTTCCCGGCCTTACAGGTAAAATAGTAACGAACGTTCCTTTTTCAATATCGATGCCGGTGAAAATACTTCAGAGTCCCCTGTCCGTCTCCCCGGCGGTAGAGATATTCTCCCATGGATTCGAGAAGGACTCCTCACTCTTTTTATGGCGAAGGTCAGCCGACCGGCCCGTGCAGCATGGCCAGGAAGAGCTCATCCAGGATGATGTGCTGGGGAAGAGGCGAACCCTTCAGACGAAACTCGGCCTCCAGCAGGAGCCCCAGCCATTTTTTCAAGACCGGACAGGAGAATTCAGCCGCCTTGGAAAAACTCATATAGAGGGCGTAGGGGTGCCCCTTCAGCAGTTCGGGCCACTCCCCCAGCTCTTTTAAGGCCGGGAGGTAGTTGCTCTGGAACTGCTGGGCGCTCATCCCCTGCCGCCAGACCGGGGATGAGCGCAGCTGGAAGGAGCGGAAGAGCAGAAGCCGGCGCAGATAATTGCGCATGGCGGCCAGGATGGCCAGACTGTGGGCGCCGCCCTCCAGGAGATGATGCAGGGTGACGAGGGTCCTGGCCGTCTGCCGCTTCCCGAAGGCATCGGTCAGTTCGAAAAGCGCGTCTTCGCGGCTCCGGCCCACCATCGTCTCCAGGTCCTCGCAGGTGATGACCGGCCGGTCATCGGCATAGAGGGCCAGTTTTTCCGTCTCCATGACCACCGCCACCGGATGGAAGCCGACCCGCTCCAGGAACAGGCCCATGGCGCGGGGCTCAATCTTCTTGTTGAACCCGGCCAGGGTCTTCCCGACCATCTCCAACAGGACCTCCTTCTGGACCTTCTGGGCCGCCGAGCCGGCCCCCGTCTCCACCGCACAGTCGATGATGACGCCGTGTTCCTTGATATGGGTGAAGAGCCGTTTGCGCTTGTCCACCGTCTCGGCGCTCAGCATCAGGATATTCTGGGCCGGCAGCCCCCGGCTGATGGCCTCCATGTATTTTTCCGCCAGATTGGCGGCGGCGCTTTTGGGGAAGGACTGCGGCCCTGCCTCGCACACCAGCCGGTCGGCCCAGGCAAGGTCCCCCGCGGGCCTGCCGATACCGAAGAGGGCCTGCCACTGACCGGCCCCCAGTTCCGAGAAGGGCTCACGGCTCCCGGGGGAAATTCCGGCCGAGCTCAACATGTTCAGAAGATACCGGAGCGCCTGGGCTGCACGGTTGGCCTCAAATTCCTGGACGGCCTTCTCCCAGAGACCGGCGGTGGTCTCCTTGGACTGAAAGAGGCGGCTGTCGGTGACACGGTAGATCTGGAGTCCGGGCAGGAGACTGAAGCTCATCAGCCGGCCCAGGGTCTCCGAGGCGTCCTCCCGGTCACCGTCAATGGGCTGGACGGCCCCGGTATTCTGATCCAGCAGGGTCTTCTGCAGCAGGTCGGCCGATTCCCGGCAGAGATATCTCTCTCCGAAGAAGAGATAGACCTGGGCCTTTTTCCCCTGCCGCACCCCTTCCA
>JAJYAX010000139.1 GCA_021779275.1 Deltaproteobacteria bacterium
ATTACATCAAAAGGAGATGACCATGTCCAAGGCGCTGATTGTGTATTCGACCCGAAACGGTGAGACTCGAAATATCGCGGAAATAATTGCGGAAGGGCTACGATTTTCATTGCTGGACGTGACCTTAAAGGATGTTAAAGAAATAAAGAATGAGACCGAAGTCGCCGGCTATGACGTCTATGTCTTCGGGTCATCCACCTATCACGGCGAGATGATGAACGGTATGAAGACCTTTTTGTTCCTTGCCGAAAAAGCCGGGCTCCAGGGCAAAACGGGCGGGGCCTTCGGCTCCTTCGGCTGGAGCGGTGAGGCCGCCGAACGGATCTATGACACCATGAAAAACATCTACCGGATGGATATGGTCACCTCACCCCTGATGTTGAAGACCAGCGCCGTCGAGGGGGGTATGAAAATGGCCCAGGCCTACGGCAAGGAACTGGCCGCCAAGGTCCAGGGATAAGCGGTATCGAAGCCGCTTATCCCACACATCCCAGGCTGGGATCCTGGACCGCCAGGCCCCGGCGTTGCCGTTTTTTCTTGCTGATCTGACAGAGCAGGGTCTTGTAGACCGGAAACCCGGAGATGGCATCGAACTGTTCAAAATCAGTCAGGTAATTGACATTGGCCCGGCGCCATTCCTCCGTCCCCAGGGGGCCGCCGCCGCCAACCGCCGCGTAGGCAAAACCCGCCATTATCGCATCCGTGACGGAGGCCCGCATCGGCACGGAACCGCGGGCCGTCCTGACAACAACCACATCCCCGGTTGCAATGCCGCGCTGGTCGGCATCCCCTGCATTCATCTCGATTACAGGGGAGGGATATTTTTCCTGAAAGCCGGGGATGGCCCGCAGGCAGGACTTCATATCCGGCTTGAACGGCCCGGTTCCTAAGATCAGGGGGTAGCGCTCACAGAGTTCGGGATTGCTGAGAGGGGTCTCGTCGGATTCTTCATATCTGGGGAGTCCATCGTGGCCATACTGCTCAAGGACCGTGGATCTGATCTCAAACTTGCCCGTCGGGGTCTCAAATCCCGGCTGGCCGTCCTGACGGAGAAGGCCCGTCTCCCACTTCCGGTAGGTCGTGCGGACCTGCTTCTTCCTGATCACATGTCGGTCCGCCTGTAGCAGGTCATCGACGGTAAAGCCGGATTCACCCAGAATATATTCCAGGACCTCCCGTGGAGACTGGGGGTAGAGGTCCCCGTATCCCAGGTGCCGGGCCAGCTCCGCCAGGATCCGGTAATCGGGCCTGGCCTCGCCCACGGGCTCGATGATCCTCTCTCTCAGCCTGAGCGACGAGCCGTAATAACAATAGGATTCCTGTTCAAAGGCCGTGGCCGCAGGCAGGACGATATCCGCATAGGCCGCGTCCTGGGTCAGCTGCCGGTCGATGGAGACCAGAAACTCCAGCTTCTCCAGGGCCTTCTTCCAGAGATCCGGATCGGGCCAGGATGTCTGCAGCGATCCTCCCAGGATAAAGAGCGAGCGGATCGCATAGGGGTCGCCGTCAATGATGGATTGGGGCAACAGATGGGCATGGGGTTCCCCGCCGCAGAAATGGGAGTAGACCGGGAATTTGCCCTTGCCTATGGACCGGTCGAATCCGGGGGTTGCAATCTGGCGGTCCGTGGCCAAGTGAAGCATGTTCTCCCGTTGCAGAAAACACCGCCCGCCCTCCACATCCAGCTGGCCGGCCAGAGCCCAGAGCACCATGACGGCCCGGATGTTCTGCACCCCGCTCTTGGTGTATTCCAGCCCCGTATACATCACATAGGACGCCCCTTGGGCCGCAACCAGGCGATGCGCCAGATCCTCGATGCGATCCTTCGCGACGCCGGTCAGTTCTGACACATATTCCGGGGTGAAATCCCGGACATAGGCGGCAAATTCTTCAAAGCCGACAGTCCATTTTTCGACAAACTGGCTATCGTAGAGCCTGTCGCGGATCAGGACGTGCGCCAGGCCCAGGGCCAGGGCGCCGTCGGAGCCGGGCCGCACCGGCAGCCACCGGCTGCCCGGAAGCTCGGCTGCCCTGGTTCTCCGGGGGTCGATGACGATGATCTCGGCCCCTTCCTCGGCGGCCTGCTGCAATCGGGCAAACATCGCAGGCGGAGTGGAGGTGGAGGGGTCCGTGCCCCAGACCAGGATCAGATCGGAATTATCCATATCGGAAAACATGTCGATATGCAGACAGCCCATGGTCAGCTTGGGGGCCAGGACGCCCAGGGCGGTATAGCAGGGAGCCCCGACGCCAAAGGTGTTGGGCGAGCCGAAAGGGAAGAGAATGCTTGAGGCCAGGTAGATTTCCGAGCCCTTCAGCTTGAAGATATCCTTGAAGGATCGTTCATACGAGCCCGTGCCGGCATAAAAAGCCACAGCCTCCGGCCCATGGTTCTCTTTGATCTCAAGCAGCTTTTCGACAATGATCGCATAGGCATCATCCCAGGAAATGGGCTCAAAGTCGAAGGCGCCCTTGGGGCCGACCCGCTTCAGCGGAGAGGTGAGGCGGTCTTTTGAATAGACGATCTCCTTGACGCTGTCCGCAATGGGGCATAAGACCTTGCCCATGGGCGCATCGGGATCCGGTTCCAGCCGGTCAATGCGATTGTCCGCATCGAAGTGGACCACCACGCCGCAACCCGGGCTGTGAAAACAGAGGCCGCAGATACCGTACTTCCTGTTCACGATAGTACTCTCCTGACAAGTAGCTTTTTACAAAAAATCCTTCTCGGCTCCGCCTCCACTCTCCCGGCCGGCGCTCAGCGGGAGCCCACAAGGTAGTGTGAGGTGATGTGTTCCCAGAGATTTGCAGTCTTTCGGATCTTCCAGGGCACGGCGCCGCCTTCCATGATGTGCAGGGAGGGCGTGAAAACCCCCGCATCCCCTGAAAAAATACGGCGCATGCAGTCATACCCCCGTCCGGAGAAAGGACCATCAGGCCGCCCCCCTATCCACAAACTGGGGTTCGTCACCGAGGCGTCCCAGGAAAAGGGGTCGGAAAAGGCCAGCAGACCGTCTTCCGGCGCCAGCACCCGATTTACCTCCCGCAGATGCTGCAGCGGATCGGGCACCTTTTCCAGGATATTGATCGATGAGACGGTGGAGAAAAGGTGGTCGGCAAAGGGCAGGGCCAGGGCATCGGCCACAATGAAATCGATCCGCTCATGGTTCCATGCCGGAGATAAAGCGCAGGCCCGTTCTTCCGTAATCAGGCCCTCAACGATCAAATCAAAGCACAGGCGTCTCTGCTCCAGCAGGTTCCGGGCCTTCTCGATAAAGGAGAAGGAGGTGTCGATCCCGATAACGCGCCGGTGGGTCGTGCTCATCTCAAACGATAGACGTCCGACGGCGCAACCGATATCCAAGGCAATGCCGGGGGAAGGCTTGAGGAGCGACGCCCAGGCCCGATAGGCGCCGGTGGCGTCGGGGTCATTGAACAGGTCGGAATAGTGACTCCAGAGATAGGCCGACAGCATGCCCTGCGAATTGTATTCCGAGGTCCCTGCCGCAGCCGATTGTGTTGCCGCGGGCACAACAACGGCCACGCCCTTGTCTATGGCATAAGGGGTCCCGCAGGCAGCGCAGAGCAGTCGGCCGTCTATGATATCGTCGCCGCATTCTTCCCGAATCTCCAGATCCAACGAGACATGCCGGGGGAGACAGGTGGGACAGACGAGGTTTTCCTGGAGCCATTTCTTCATAACATACCTTTTTAAATCAAAGAAACATGTGCGATATCCTGGACCGTGAAGGCGCGGAATTCGATTGCGGACCGGTAAAACCATACCAGACGGAAAAAGAATTGCAAGGTCCACAATCAACGAGATATTTTTTGAGACAGATGGGTGAGGTGTTTACGATTTTGGGGACGGATACGACCGCCTCTGCAATGATTGTGCTCTAGCCTGCTCCGCGGCATCTTTATTGTGCTTCTTTCTGTACAACGCCACAGTGTGGTATTACATTCTCCCTGTGCTATTCAACAAGAGAGGTTCCGATGCTGAAGGTATTTCAAACAGAGATTCTCAATCCCGATAATTTCATCGTCACACTGGAGCTTGTCCCCGGAAGATTCTCCACCGGAAAATCCGTGGACGCCGTACGGGGGATTGCCAGGGACGCGTTCACCGACGGCAGAGTCGCTGCCGTATCGGTCACCGACAACCCGGGCGGCAATCCATCCCTCAGCCCCGATGTCCTCGGACATGACATTTTTCAGGTGGGCATGGATGTCATCCTCCATTTTGCCAGCCGGGATCTGAACCGCGTCGGCATGGAGAGCCGGGCCCTGCAGCTGGCGATGATGGGGATGAAAAACCTGCTGGCGGTCACCGGCGATTATACCGGCAAGGGGTTCGGCGGCCAGGGAGCGCCGGTCTTTGATCTGGAATCGGTAAGCGCCCTGATGCTGCTCCGCTATCTCAGTGACCGGATTATCGAGGCGGGGGATCCCGACGGCTTCTTCGTGGGATGCGCCGTCTCTCCCTTTAAGCGAACCGAGGCGGAGAGCTTTGCCCAATACGCCAAGCTCTCCAGGAAGATAGCGGCGGGCGCGCAGTTTGTCATAACCCAGCTCGGCTACGATGCCCGGAAATTTGCCGAGTTGACGACGATTTTGCGGCAGAGGGGACTGCAGGACATGCCCGTCATGGGGTCCGTCTATGTCCTTACCCCGAAGGCGGCCAAGGTCATGAACATGGGGCTCATTCCCGGGGTGGTGGTTACCGACAAACTCCTGGAGGTGATCAAGGCGGAGTGGGAGACGCCCGCCCAAGGCCGACGGATGGCAATAGAGCGGACGGCAAAACTCGGCGCCATCCTGAAGGGTCTCGGCTACCGGGGGATGCATATCGGCGGCGTCCACAAGAGTTTTGATATGGTTGGAAAAATTCTTGATCGTATGCAGGAAATTGAAACGGACTGGAAGGATTTTTTTGACGAATTCGACTTTCCGCAACCCGATGGATTTTATGTCTTCCCGAAGGTTATGTGCGGAGACGACACCCCCAACCTCTTCGGTCAGACCCCTGCCGAACTGCCGTTGAAGGACAGGGTCCATTATTCTTTCATGAAAACGGTGCATGACCGGCTTTTCACCTTTGAATCCCCGCTGGCGCCGATGTGCGCTAAGGCCAGCCGGTGGATTGATACGCATAAAAAGGTGGAAAAGATCGCGACCAGCCTTGAAAGCGCGACGAAATCGGTTCTGCTGGACTGCCGGCATTGCGGTGATTGCGGTATTCAGCATGTGGGCTTTCTCTGCCCC
>JAJYAX010000140.1 GCA_021779275.1 Deltaproteobacteria bacterium
CCTGCATGGTTTCTAATTGTGCTGCCGACGGTGTTTCACCGGTGCTATCTTGAGCTGCTCCCTGTACTTTGCAACGGTCCGGCGAGCGATATCTATATTGTTTTCCGCAAGTTTCATCGAGATGGCATGGTCGCTCAGGGGTCTGTTCTTGTCCTCGTCCATGATCATTTTTTTGATCCTGGTCCTGATGGATTCCGAGGCCAGGGCCTCACCGCCCTGCCGGGGAATGGCCGTGGAGAAGAAATATTTCAGTTCGTAGATCCCTTGCGGGGTATGGGCGTATTTGTTGGATGTCACCCTGCTGATTGTCGATTCATGCATTTCGATATCCTCGGCCACATCCCTGAGGATCAGGGGCTTCAGATACTTGGGGCCATGTTCGAAGAAATCATGCTGGAACCGCAGCAGGCTCTCCATGACCTTATAGATGGTCCGTTGCCTCTGATGAATGGACTTGATGAACCATTCGGCATTCTTGAGCTTATCCGCCACATAATTGCGGGATTCCTTGGGGATGGGAGCGGTGCTTTTCAGGAGATCCTGGTAATAGGAGGACAGTTTCAGCCGCGGCAGGTCGTCATCGTTTAGGCGGATTATATATTCACCATCGATTTTCAGGACATAGACATCGGGGACGATGTAGTTTGTCTCTCCTTCCGAGTAGGGCAGGCCGGGGAAGGGGGTAAGCTCCGAGACGATGTAGTCGATGGCGCTCAGGATTTCCGATTTTTTCCGGCCGGTCGCCCTGACCAGGGCCTTGTAATTTTTGGTCTCCAGGAGCGGGAGGTGGTTTTTGACGATCTCGGCGGCCAGTGATCGTCCCTGTCCCAGCCGTTCGAGCTGGAGATAGAGGGATTCGCTCACGTCCCGCGCGGCGATACCCGACGGGTCCAGGTCCTGCACAACCTCGAGGACATACTCCGCCGTGTCCCGGTCACAGGCGTTTTTTTCCATGATCTCATCGATGTCGGTTTCCAGAAAGCCGTATCTGTTCAGGTTGCCGGCGATGAAGTAGGCGATTTCTTTCTCGGTTTCATCCAGCTCGGCATGGGCGAGCTGCCATTTCAGATACGCTAAAAGGCCAGGTTTTTCCGAGATGAAGTCAAATTGCGAGGGGGCGTCCGCCGGGGGGGTCTCATGGGCGAAGGAAAAATTACTGTCGAAATTGTTGGCATAATCCGCCCAGTTGATCTCGGCGATATTCTCCGAGGTGGTAATGCGTTCGGTATAGTCCTTTTCGGGTTGATCCCAGGTGTTTTCCACCGTGGACGACAGGCTCTGCGGATGCTCCGGCGTTTCCAAAGGGGAGAGGTCCTCTTCCAGCGCCGGGTTTTGCTCGATTTCCGCTTGCAGCGCCACCGACAGTTCCAGCCGGTTGAGCTGGAGCAGCTTGATGGCCTGGCGGAGCTGCGGGGTCATCACCAGTTTCTGGATCAGCTTGAGCTGTTGTCGTAATTCAAGGGCCATACGCGTTACATGCTGAAATTTTCGCCAAGATAGAGTTTGCGGGCTACCTCGCTTTCTATGATATCATCGGCAACCCCGCTTGTCAGTATCTGGCCTGCATTCATGATATAGGCGAAATCACAGACCTGCAGGGTCTCGCGAACATTGTGGTCGGAGATGAGTATACCCAGCCCCCGGCTTTTCAGGTTCAAAATAATCTTCTGCAGCTCTATCACCGCCAGGGGATCGATGCCGGCAAAGGGTTCGTCCAGAAGGATGAACCGCGGCCGGGTGGCCAGGGCGCGCATGATCTCCACCCTTCTGCGTTCCCCCCCGGAGAGGGAGTGCCCTTTATGATCGCGGAGATGCTCGATCCCCAGATCCGCCATCAACTCGTTGATCCGGCTGGTTATCTCATTTTTGGGAAGACCTAAGGGTTCCAGCACGATGCGGACATTCTCCTCGACGGTCAGCTTTTTAAAGACCGATGGCTCCTGGGCGAGATAGGAAATACCTTTCAAGGCCCTCTTGTGGATGGGGAGAGTGGTTATCTCTTCGCCGTCCAGCAGGATGGATCCCGAGGTCGGCCGAATAAAACCGGCGATGGAGTAGAACGAGGTGGTCTTGCCGGCGCCGTTCGGTCCCAGAAGGCCGACGACGACCCCGGTGTTGACTTCCAGACAAACCCCGTTCATCACGGTCTGCCGCCGTACCGTTTAACGATATTCCGTGTTTCGAGAAGTGCCATGTAAAAAGAAACTGTCCGTAGTTGAATGAATTCCCGGTTCCGTCTTATTTCGGTTGTATGGTCATATTCACCCGGGAGGATCTGTTCTTCGCGCCGGAGACATCGCCTATGGTGGCCTCCGGGCGTCCGCCCACCACCTCGGAACGTCCCTGATCGAGATAATAGATGATCTTTTCCCCGGTGACCATGTTCTGACCCTGCCAGGCCTTGGCCTTCCCCGTCAGGATGACCTGCCGGACCTTTTTGATGTAGAGCATCTTCTGCGACGAACCGAGCCAGTCATCTTTCGAGACCTCGACATTTCCGTCGCAGGTGAGTTTTTCCACCTGCTGGCTTTTCTTTTCGGCGGTGCTGGTTATCTTGTCGGCCTGGGTATAAAAAACGGTCATCTCGTCACAACGAATCCGGACATTCCCCTGTCTGGCGTCGACATCACCCGAGAACTGGACGCTGTTGGTTTTTTCCACCGAGGACATATGATTCGCCTCAATCTGGATGGGGGATTCCTCTGCTGCAAAAAGAGGGCAAGCCACCAGAAGCAAAGAGAATATGAAGGAAAACGATGTGACTGAACACATGAATGACCGGCGATTCATACGGGATCTCCATTAAATGCACGAAAAACGACTAATGCAATTACCGAGCCTGTTATAACCCAATGGTTTATGATTGTAAAGGTGCGGTATGTTCCCTCCCCTGTAACAATTGCTTTACTTACAGGTGATGAAAAAGTACAATAGAAGGGAATATCACGATTTTTTCCTGTTGGAACCTGTTGTTGAAATAAAAACCGGCAAAAATATTATTTGTGGAACCAGGCAATGAAAGAGAGTATTGAAAAGGCCAAGATACTGATTGAGTCGCTGCCCTATATGCAGCAGTTCAGAAATAAAATCGTGGTGATCAAGTATGGTGGTCACGCGATGGTCGATGAGAACCTGAAGAGGCAGTTTGCCCTCGATGTGATCCTGATGAAACAGATCGGGATCAATCCCGTCATTGTCCATGGCGGCGGTCCGCAGATCAACCGCCTGCTTGACCGGCTGGACATCAAACCCAACTATATACAGGGGATGCGGGTGACCGACGGCGAGACAATGGATGTGGTGGAGATGGTCCTGGTCGGCAAGGTGAATAAGGAGATCGTCGGGATGATCAACCATTGCGGCGGCAAGGCGGTCGGACTTTCCGGCCGGGATGGCGATCTGGTCTGCGCCAAAAAAATGAAGATGAGCGCCAAAGGGAAAAAGGCCCCGGTGGAAACGACGCCGCCGGAGCTCATCGATCTTGGCCGGGTGGGCCAGGTGACCCGGATCAATTCGGAGGTGCTGCAGGCCCTTGACCGGGGGGATTTTATCCCGGTGATTGCCCCGGTGGGGGTCGGAGAAGACGGCAGGGCCTTTAATATCAACGCCGATCTGGTGGCCGGGGCCATTGCCGGCGAACTGAAGGCCGCCAAGCTCATCCTGCTCACCGATGTGGAAGGCGTGAAGGGCAAGGACGGCAAACTGCTTACCTCCCTGCAGCGCAGGGATCTGGAAGCCCTCATTGCCGATGAGACCATAGTCGGAGGAATGATTCCCAAGGTCCGCTGCTGCGGACAGGCGCTGGATAATGGTGTGGCCAAGACCCATATCGTCGACGGCCGGGTGGAACATGCGATCCTCTTAGAAATATTTACCCAGCAGGGTGTGGGAACGGAGATAGTGTGAGATGAGTGTCGAAAATGAGAAAATAAAACAACGGGCCGATGCGGTATTTGTTGGGAATTACAACCGGAATCCGGCGGCCTTCGTCAAGGGTGAGGGGTGCAGGCTTATTGATGCCGACGGGCGGGAGTATCTGGATTTTCTCTCCGGGATCGCGGTCTGCGCCCTGGGGCATTGCCATCCGGCGGTGACCGAGGCCATCCGTAGGCAGGCGGGCGAGCTGGTTCATGTCTCCAACCTCTTCTATACCGGACCACAGACGGAACTGGCCGAGCTGCTGGTCGCCCATACCTTCGCGGACAAGGTCTTTTTCGCCAACAGCGGTGCCGAGGCCAACGAGGCGGCGATCAAACTTGCCCGTATCGCCTCGGAGCCCGGACGGTACGAGATCATCTCCCTGGAGGGATCCTTCCACGGTCGGACCCTGGCCACGGTGGCGGCCACGGGCCAGACGAAATTTCATCAGGGCTTTGAGCCGATGCCGGAGGGCTTCGTCCATGCCCCGTTTGGGAATCTGATGGTCCTGGATAACATGATCACCGACAACACCTGCGCGATCCTCTGTGAACCACTCCAGGGAGAGAGCGGGGTGCGGCCGCTTTCCAAGGAATATCTGCAAGGCATCCGGGCGCTCTGCGACAGGCACGGCCTGCTGCTGATCTTTGACGAGGTCCAGACCGGCATGGGCAGAACGGGGACGCTGTTTGCCTATGAACAGCTGGGGGTGACGCCTGATATCATGACGGTGGCCAAGGGCCTGGGCAACGGCCTGCCCATCGGGGCCATGCTGACGACCAGGGACATTGCGCGGGCCCTGGCACCGGGGACCCATGCCTCGACCTTCGGCGGCAATCCGGTGGCGGCCGCGGCGGCGGTCGCCACCCTGGAGATCATGCTGGCCGAAGGTTTCCTGGCAGGAGTCCGGGAGCGGGGGCTGTATTTCAGTGAACAGCTGCAGGGGCTGGTCCCGCGTTTCCCGAACCTGCTTTCCGGGGTCAGAGGTCTGGGGATGATCTGGGCCCTGGTGCTGACGGAGGCCGGAGTTGTCCGAGGGACCGAGCTGGTGCGGAAGATGTTTGATCGCGGCTATCTGATCAACTTTGCCGGAAATTCCGCCCTGCGCTTTGTCCCGCCGCTTATCGTGACCGCAGGCGAGATCGACCGGCTCATCGCCGCCCTGGCTGAGGTCTTTGCCGAATTTTAGGGAAATTCTTTGCAAATCACCTCTATTTCTGTAATTATTGGCGTTTTCCCCGATGATCAAGAGAGGTGTTCTGGCAGGGGAGAGGTGAATATCCGGAAAAAGCACCCTTCCGGTAGGGAATGAGGTAAAGAGCATGCCGAAACATTTATTGT
>JAJYAX010000141.1 GCA_021779275.1 Deltaproteobacteria bacterium
TTGCCAAAAGATCTGTCGCCAGTTTTTCATCCATAGCGGCCATGGCAAAAGCCGCCTTGTCAGGAGCCATTTTTTCATAAATTTTACCCAATTCTTGGATTCGTTTGAGTTCTTCCGCATCCTTTTGGGCCAGCAGGGTCGTGAGATTCTTCTGCATTGTCCGGAGTTCTTCCAGCTTTTGGTTAATTTCTCCAAGTTTCTTATCGACCTCTTCGTTCAATGTCTTTAGCTCCGTTTCTCTTATCGGGAGTTCTTTTTGCGGATCATTTGCTTGAGCCTCTTGCATTTTTGTAAGGATTCTTCGTTCTTCCACCGACGAGTAGGAGGCGGGAGGATTTTTTTCGGCAGAGAGCGCCTCTTTGGCAGAACACGGGTGATATGCGAAAAAGGTTGCAGTCAGTAAAAAAAAGAAAACCGGTGTGAAAAATTTCATTGTTCCCTCGTTGGTTCATTTTTCTTGAGAGTGCCGGCCTGATGTGATTATCTCTCATGGAAAATTACAGCAATCTCATCGAGGAGAGCAGCTTCCTTTTTATTGAGGTATTGCTGCCAGGTTGCGTTTTGCTTTTCTTTCAGCTTTTCCATCACTTTTCGTTCCTTGCTTCTTTTTGTGGTATTTTCTCGCTCACGCAGAACCTGTGCTTCTTTTTCAGCAAGGACCTTTTTAAGGGTTTCAAGTTCGTCTTTTTCCACATTGATTCTTTCTTCGTAACGTATCATTTCAGTAACTTCAATTCCTTGAGACTGGAATCGGGAAAGATCGTCGATCAGTACGTTGAAGACAGCCTCCTTCTGTTGAACGTGCAGGAGGGCCTCGGCTCGTATCTTATCGGCGGCATGGAGACGATTTTTGGCTATTTTTTCAAGCTGCACTCGGTAATTCAGGACAGTATCAAGGGAAAATGGTTTCATTCCGGTATATTAGTTGCGTTAAAAAAAATATTTGTCCGTTTACCCCCGTCAAGGGGGTGGAAAAGATCCCGTTTGGGGGGTGAGAAAAATGGCCTTGGAGATGAAGGGCAATTACTGGTCCCCGGCGCGGCGATTTTTGGCTGGCGGGTCGAAATCCTTCCGTTCATTCAGGAGAAGACCAAGTTCCTCTTGCGTCTGTTTCAGGGAGGTCGATTCGTCAAAATTTTGACGGAGAAATTTATTGACCGCGTCAATCCTGCTGATGGCATAGTCGATTCGAGGATTTGATCCGGTTACATAAGCCCCAATGTTAATCAGATCCTCCGCCTCCGTGTAGGCGGCAAGGACATTTCGCGCCCTGCCGGCAAGTTCCTGATGGCGTGGGGAGGTAATGTCACGCATGACCCTGCTTGTGGAACTGAGAATATCGATGGCAGGGTAATGATTTCTGGCGGCAATGTCCCGCGACAGGACGATATGCCCGTCCAGTATGGAGCGGACGGCGTCGGCTATGGGTTCGGTCATATCGTCGCCGTCGACGAGAACGGTGTAGAGCCCGGTGATCGATCCCTGGTCGCGAAAACTGCCGGCGCGTTCCAGAAGCTTCGGCAGGGCGGCAAAGACGGAAGGGGTATATCCCTTGGTGGTCGGAGGTTCTCCTATGGCCAGACCGATCTCGCGCATGGCCATGGCAAAACGGGTCACGGAATCCATCATCAGGAGGACGTTTTTTCCCTGGGCGCAAAAGTATTCGGCGATAGCCGTGGCCACGAAGGCACCGCGCATCCGCAACAGGGGTGACTGGTCCGATGTGACCACCACGATGACGGAGCGGGCCAGGCCTTCCTTGCCCAGATCACGTTCAATAAACTCGCGGACTTCCCTGCCGCGTTCACCAATCAGGGCGATGACGTTTATGTCTGCCCGGGCGTATCTGGCCATCATGCCGAGAAGCACGCTTTTGCCGATACCTGATCCGGCCATGATCCCCATACGCTGACCTGTCCCGCAGGTGATCAGGCCATTTATGGCCCTGATGCCGAGATCGAGCGCTTCGTTGATATTTTTCCGCTGCATCGGCCCCGGCGGATAAGAGTAGAGCTGTTTTTCTTCGGTGAGGACAGGTACGGGGAGCCCGTCGTGCGGGACCTCCATTGCATCGATCACCCGGCCGAGCAGATTATTGCCCACCTTGATGGTTGCACTGTCTTTGACCACCTGAATCAGGCTCCCCGGCCCCAGCCCCCGCAGGTCGCCAAGCGGCATCAGGAGCGCCTTGGAATTCTGAAAACCGACCACCTCGGCAAAGACCGGGGGGCCGGTATGCAGGGGAGCGATCCGGCAGAGCGTACCGATCGAGGAGTGCGGGCAGTATCCCTCGACAACAAGTCCGATGATACGGGTCACCTTGCCGGAAACGGTTATGAGTCTACAATCATCCAGAGATGCTGACATTAAAGGCATAGTAATGTGTTTGAGTTGAGATCTGTAGTCGCTGGAAGAGGGGGCGTCAGGTTTTTCCTTTGATCTTCTCCTCGATGATACGCAGTTGGCTTGCCATGGTTGCGTCAACCGTACTGGTGCTGGAATCAATCATGCATCCTCCCTGTTCGATGGCCGGATTTGCCCGGACGACAATATTTTCAAGACCGCTCAGAGAGTCGACGAACTCCTTTGACTTCGCCTTTATTACTGCAAGATCGGCAGGATTAACCTCAATGATCAATTCATCGGACTTGACGGCCTGACGGATTGCCTCTTCAATGGTGTCGACTATGGTCCGGTCCTGCTCGGTGACGGAGTGACGGATGATCTTTTCCGCTATCACCAGAACAAGATCCTCCATTTCGTTCATACTGTTGTTCAAGACGGTTTGCCGAAGGGTGTTGACCTGTTCACATGCCATGGACAGGGCCTTCACACTTGAACCGAGGTCTTCTTCCGCTATTCTTAAACCGTCTTTCAGGCCCTTGTTGTAGGCCTCTTCCTGGAGCCTTTCACGTTCCCGGGGGTCCACAGGTGCTCTTGCGGGATCATTTTCCGGCTGGGATGGTGCGGGGCTTTCATGTCTCTCGGGTTCTGAAATATTTTGTTCGTCAGGGGGGGGCTGAGGGACAGGGCTGTATACGCTTTCCACAGGTGTTGCGTTATTCACCTTTTCAACCGGAATCACAGCTGATTTCCATCCGGGCTTCCTGTCCTTCTTCGGGGAGAGGATCTTCTCAGGTATAAAAAGATTAGGTTTATTTAAGACGTTAGACGAGCTCATCTCCGCCTCCGGTGCCGAGCACCAGTTTTCCTTCCTCTTCGAGTTTCATGGCGATCTTGACAATGGACTGCTGCATGGCCTCCACCTCGGAGAGTCGGACCGGACCCATCGCGTCCAGATCATCCTTGATCATATCGGCGGCCCGCGCCGACATATTGGCGTAGATTTTCTCCTTCATCTCTTCCGACGCCGTTTTCAGGGCCATGGTCAGAGAATCATTATTCACCTCACGCAGGATCATCTGCAGTGAACGTCCGTCGAGATCAATAAGATTCTCAAAGGTAAACATCCTCTTGCGGATTTCTTCCGCCATTTCCGCATCCGTTTCTTCGATTGTTTCCAGTATGTCGGAATCGAGATTGTTTTCCAGGTGGCCGAGGAGCTCGACGACT
The DNA here is from genome assembly GCA_021779275.1 of Deltaproteobacteria bacterium. Lineage (GTDB taxonomy): Bacteria > Desulfobacterota > Desulfobulbia > Desulfobulbales > Desulfocapsaceae > CAIUQR01. The sequence continues at coordinate 3,574 of JAJYAX010000141.1, forward strand.
TTGTCGATACCACCGAGTTGTTTCTGCTCTTTTCCCGCCACCAGACCTATCTCGCGATGAAGGGCGTCCTCTATCCGGTTGATGACCTCGGCGGATACCTTTTCGATTTTGGCTATACGATAGACAACATCGGCCCGGATTTCATCGGGGAGGTTGGAGAGTATTTCGCTTGCGTGTTCAACATGTTGCGTGGAGAGGACGAGGGCTACGGTCTGGGGGTGTTCTTTTTCAAGCAGACTGGCGACCATCCGCGCCTGCATCAGGGCGATAGTTTCCAGAGGTCGCGATTCGGTACCCGAGACGAACTGTTCCATAAGGCTGTGTGTTCGTGCCCCCGCGTCGGTTGCGGAGATGGCCTTCTTGGCGAATTCACCTCCTTTAACGAACACGCCGGTGAATTGCGTCTGTGATTCATTGTAGCTTTGAAAGACCTTCTGCTTGATATGGTCCGGGATATGATCGATATTTGCCATGGTTCGAGTGACCTGTCGTATCTCGTTGTCGGAGAGTTCCTTGAATATCCGGCCTGTCACCTCTTCACCTAGACAGATCATAAAAACAGCAGCCTTGTTTAACCCGGTAAGAGTGTCTATACCCATATGCTATCCTTCATTGATCCAGTTTTTTATGATGTAGGTGGAAGATGCCGGATTCTTCAGAATCTCTTTACGCATGGCTATGATGCTGTCCTCAACGATCTCGACAGTCTCTTCTTTTGCTTCATCCTCTGCCTTTTGCGCCGCAAGCTGTTCCTGTTGCATTTGTTCTACAGTCTTGTAATGTTCTTTCACCTCGCCCTTCATTGTCTTGATGATCGGGCGGAGGAGGAAAAAGTAGAGAAGCAGGGCGACGATGGGAATCAATGCCATCTTCATTGCAGGAAGATAGTTGTAGAGCAGATTGGACGGTAAGACACCGCTTGCGGCCAGGGATTCCGCAGGTTGTTCGGTAAACGGCATGGAAACGATGTTGATTTTATCACCACGAGAGGAATTAAGACCAAGGGCTGTTGAAACCATTGTTTCAAGGGATTTTAACTCTTCCGCGGTGCGGGGTTCCGTCTTGCCCGGTTGATTGTTTTGGCCTGGGGTGACCTTATCGGCCACCAGGATAGATACCGAGAGCTTGGTAATGGATCCGATGGGATTGATGGTCTTGCTTACGGTCTTGCTGATTTCATAGTTGGTTGTTCGTGATGTTTTGCTGGTTGGCGCCTCACCAGTATTGGCGGGGGCGCCGCTGTTTCCCTGCAGGTTTGATTGGACGCCTGGGATCCCTGCGGAGGGTTGACTGCCGCTGTTTTCCTGGTTGAGCTGCTCGCTCCGGATAACAGGATCATCAGGATCAAAGAGTTCCTGGGTTTTTTCCACCTTGGCGAAATCAAGAGTCGCACTGACACGGACCATGGCTTTGTCTTTTCCCATGGTCTTGTCAAGCAGATCCTGGGCCTGGATCTCCAGGCGGTGCTCGACCTCCTGCTGATAGAGGAGCATATCAACGGAGAGGAGTTTATCCTTATCTTCCGTTTTCCCCGGATCAAGGATCACACCGTTTGAGCCGATCACGGTTACATTATCCGGCTCCATGCCTGTAACGGATCCGGAGACGAGGTGGATTATACCCTGGACCTGCTTTTTGTCCAGGGTCCTGCCCGGAGCCAGGGTCAGGATGACC
>JAJYAX010000142.1 GCA_021779275.1 Deltaproteobacteria bacterium
GGACCCTGGTCTACCGGGTGGCCTATCTGCTGGACCACGGGGTGGCGCCGGAGAACATCCTGCTGCTCACTTTTACCAGAAAGGCGGCCCAGGAGATGCTGTGGCGCGCCGGCCGTCTGATCAATGATTCCTGCAACAGGGTCGTGGGCGGCACCTTCCACGGCATTGCCAATATGCTGCTCAGGCGATATGGCTCGCATATAGGCTTCGACTCCTCCTTTACGATCATCGACCGTGCGGATGCGGAGGGGATAGTCAACCTTCTGAAGTCGTCTCTGGGGGTCGGGGGCAAGGGAAAACAGTTCCCCTCCAAGCGGGTCATCATCAATATGATCAGCGGAGCGGTCAATAAATCCATTGCTCTGGAGGATCTTCTCTTTGACCAGTATAACCACTTGAGCGAGCATCTGGACGATATCCTGACCCTGCAGAAGCATTATCTGGAGTTCAAGCTCAATCACGGCCTGATGGACTATGATGATCTGCTGACCAACTGGAAACGGTTGCTGACCGAGGTTCCGGAGGCGCGCACTGCCATATCCTCCAGGTTTTCCCATATCATGGTGGACGAATACCAGGATACCAATCTGGTCCAGGCCGATATCATCCGTCTGGCCGCCTTCACCCATGAGAACGTGATGGCGGTCGGCGACGACTCACAGTCCATCTATTCCTTCCGCGGCGCCGATTTCTATAATATCATGCGCTTCCCGAAGATCTTTCCCGACACCCGGATCATCAAACTGGAAGAGAATTACCGCTCCTCCCAGCCCATCCTGACGCTGACCAACGATATTATCCGGAACGCGACGGACAAGTATACAAAAACCCTGTTCACCCGCATTGAAGGTGATCTGAAGCCCAGGCTCTTTGCCGCCGCCGACGAGCGTCAGGAGGCCCGGTTCGTGGCCGGAAAGATCAGACAGCTGCATGAAGACGGGACACCGCCGGGTGAGATCGCCGTCCTGTTCCGCTCCGGCTTTCATTCCTTCAAGCTGGAGCTGGAGCTGGCCGCGGGCGGGATGGATTTTGAAAAACGCGGCGGCCTGAAACTGACCGAGTCGGCGCATATCAAAGATGTGCTGTCCTTCCTGCGTATCCTGGCTAATCCGAAGGACAACATGTCCTGGAACAGGATACTGCTCCAGCTGGAGAAGATCGGTCCGAAGACCGCCCAGAAGATTACCGCAGCCATCGCCCTCTCGGAGGAGCCCTTTGCAACCCTGGCCGCCTATCCGGCCGGGGCCGCCTGGAAAAAGGGCCTGGCGGCCCTGACATCTCTGTTTGATACCCTGCGGGGCAGTGATTCCCCGCCGGTCCTCTTCGAGACCGTTATGCAGTACTATGAGCCGCTCTTCGAGGAGATCTATGCCGATGATTATCCCAAGAGGAAAAAGGATCTGGATCAGCTGAAGGGAATCATCGCCGGCTATGAGAGCCTGCAGACCTTTATAGACGACACGGCCCTCGATCCGCCCGATACCAATGCCCGGCTGGATCCGGAGAGCAAGCTGGTCCTCTCCACCATCCATTCCGCCAAGGGCCTGGAGTGGGAGGTGGTCTTCGTGATCGGGCTGGCCGAGGGGCGTTTTCCCCATCCATCGGCCGAGCAGGGCGGACAGTGGGAAGAGGAGAGGCGACTTCTCTATGTGGCGGCAACGAGGGCCAAAAAACGTCTCTATCTCTGCTATCCCCAAGACCTGATGCTGCCGGACCGGACCTTTCAGCGTGTCGGCATGTCGCCCTTTCTCCGTGAGTTGGGGCCGGGCCTCTATGACCGGATCGAAAAAGACCGGCCACCCCGGGAGCCTTTTTCTTTGCCGAAGATCGCGCCTGCTCCTGCCGGGAGACCGGCCAAGATATCCCTGGAGGATCTCTCCCGGGGCTGCGCGGTCAGCCATCCGTTCTTTGGCGAAGGCGTTGTCGCGCGACTGGTGAAGCCCCGTTCCGTGGATGTCGTTTTTGACAAGCATGGCCTAAAGACCCTGCATCTGGATTATGCAAAACTGAAGGTGATCCGGAAATGATCGCCCATCCGTCTCTTCCCGAGGACTTTTCCCCCGTGGAGAGTCACCTTCCATTCAAACACTTCTCAGGACACTCCCGTGAATTACCTTGAGGCAGAGGCCTATCTGAACAGTCTCCAGTTTCACAAGATCAAACTCGGGCTTGAGGCCATGCGATCCTTTTTGGACCGGGTCCAGCGGCCGGAGCTGAAGGTGAAATTCGTCCATGTCGCCGGCACCAACGGCAAGGGGTCGGTGAGCATGACCCTGCTGACGATCCTTTCCGGCCACGGCTATCGCGTCGGTCTGTACACCTCTCCCCATCTCAGCTCTGTGCGGGAACGTCTGCGGATCAATGATACCTATATCAGCCGGGAGAAGTTTGCCGGGATTGCCACCCGCATCCGGGAGGTGCTGGGAGAGGAGAAGATCACCTACTTTGAGTTCACCACAGCCCTGGCCTTTCTCTGGTTTGCCGAGTCCAATCTGGATCTGGCGATCCTGGAGACGGGGCTGGGCGGACGGCTGGATGCGACCAATGTGGTCGTGCCGCTGGTCTCGGTGATCACCAATGTCAGTATGGATCACGAGGCCTACCTCGGCCATGACCTGGAATCCATTGCCTTTGAAAAGGCAGGGATCATCAAGGCCGGTGTGCCGGTGGTCAGCGGCACGGAGGAAGAGAGGACCACCGGGGTGATCCGCAGACGATGCCGGGAACTGGGGGCCGATCTCCATCAGTATGGCGAGGCCTTTGCGACGGAGGCGGCAGGCGATGGCGCCTGGAACTGGCAAGGCCTTGCAGGCCCTCTGACGGGCAGGGAGCTGCCGGGGTTGCGCTGCTCCATGCGGGGAAGCTACCAGATCGCAAACGCCTCGCTGTCTCTTGCCGTCCTGGCCCTGCTGGCGGACCGGGGCTTTCCGGTTCCACCTGCGGATATCCGGGCCGGACTGCTGGGCGTGCGCTGGCCGGGGCGGTTGGAGTATGTTGTCCTGGACAGGACGACGAGAGAGCAGGTGTTCGGTCCGGCGGAGGTGGGCAATCTGGTCCATTACCTGCTGGACGGCGCCCATAATCCGGCCGGGGTCGACAGCCTGGTTTCGACCCTGAAAGAGGAGTATGCCTACAGGCGATTGCTGGTGGTCTGGGGAGCCATGATTGACAAGGATCTGGCGAAGACGATCCCAGCCATAGGAGCCATGGCCGACCGGATAATCTTTACGCGGCCTGCTGGTGAACGCGCGGCGGAGCCTGTGCAGCTGCTGGCCTGTCTGCCTGCAGAGCTGCATTCCAAGGCCGAGTTGGTGGCCGATGTGAGCCAGGCGCTTCTGACGGCCGAACGGGTGGCAGGTCCCGGAGATCTCATTGTTGTTGCCGGATCGCTCTATCTGATCGGCGCCGTCCGGACCTTTCTGCTCGGTGAATTGGTGGAGTAATGATGGACTTTTTCGGCTTTGACGGGGTTGACGAGGCCTGGATCAAACGGGAAAAGGCCAGGGCCAGAGAGCTCAGAAAGACCCGCTGGTGGCAGCAGAAGACGGCAGCGGGGAGATGCCATTATTGCGGCTCCGTTGTCCCCCATAAAGACCTGACCATGGATCATCTGGTGCCCTTGGCCATGGGGGGACGCAGCACCAGGGACAATATCGTCCCCTCCTGCAAGGACTGCAACACGAAAAAGAGATCCATGATGCCGCTTGAATGGGAGGCCTTTATCGCCGGAGGATTGGGATGAGCGGAGTTTTAGGGGCGAGGACTCCGGGATGCGGGATGCTTGGGAAGAACAAGGAAGAGGTCCGGATGCAGAAACCGGAAGGAGAGGATGAGATGTTCCTCCGTGGTTTCTCTTGCGAAAAAAAAAGTCTGTGGTATGATGGCGCAACAATAAACTCTTCCAACTGTTCTGTGAGGGTTTAATCATTTTTGTCACAATGGGCGGGTAGCTCAGCTGGATAGAGTGTCGGCCTCCGAAGCCGAAGGTCGGGCGTTCGAATCGCCTCTCGCCTACCAATAAAAAAAAGGGTTTAAGCCAAGTTGGCTTAAACCCTTTTTTCGTTCTGTGAAGCTATTGTGAAGTTGTGGCGCCAGACCGCATGGACCAGCCGCTTCCAGGCCTCCTCGTTGGTGCTTTCCAGCGAGCGCAGATTCAGCCGCGGCTTGCCGACGGTGCTGACGCCGAAGGTCTGACCGGTGATATGCCCTCCAAGACACGACTTCTGCAAATAAAGATAACGGGCGGCTCCCGCTGGATATCCGTCAACGCCTTTGGGTTGACCTTCCAAAATTAAAGGTCGAACCGCGATACGGATATCGAAGAAGCACCGGAAGTTGAAACCGAAGCCCTGTTGGGGGCGGTTGTCTGTTGAATACAAAGATGATCGATTTAATCTCTTATTTGTCCATTGTCATTTTTCGAGCATTAGTTCATACTCAATAAATAAAGTAAGAATGGATATTTTGCTCCGCAGCTTTTTCAAGGAGCTCTAGTTGACCGAACAGAAAATCTCCACATGGCCTCATTAAAAAATTGCCGGATCTACACATTCCGGCCGATTGGATTTTCTCTTACCATGCGAGGAGGACGCAATGCAGCTCAACCGACGTCAGTTTTTTCAAATCTGTGCAGCAGGCGCGGGCAGTACCAGTCTGGCAATGCTGGGTTTTTCCACATCTGATGCAGTGGCTGAAGTACGGGCATTCAAACTCTTGCGCGCCACCGAAACGCGCAGTACCTGTCCCTATTGCTCGGTGGGGTGCGGCCTGCTCATCTACGGCTTAGGGGATTCGTCAAAAAATGCGGAGGCCACGGTCATCCACATTGAGGGGGACCCGGATCACCCGGTGAACCGCGGCACTCTGTGTCCCAAGGGGGCTGGTCTGCTGGACTTCGTGCAGAGCAAAGACCGGCTCAAATATCCCGAATATCGGGCTCCCGGCAGTTTGGAATGGCAGCGCATCACCTGGGACACGGCCTTCAGCCGCATCGCTTCCCTGATGAAGGCGGATCGCGATAAAAATTTCATCGCCAAAAATGACAAGGGCGAAACGGTGAATCGCTGGATCAGCACCGGCTTTCTGGCTGCGTCGGCCTCCAGCAACGAAACCGGTTACCTGACGCAGAAAATCGCGCGGAGCCTGGGGATGCTGGCCTTCGACAACCAGGCGAGGGTCTGACACGGTCCGACGGTGGCAAGTCTTGCCCCGACGTTTGGCCGCGGCGCCATGACCAACCACTGGG
>JAJYAX010000143.1 GCA_021779275.1 Deltaproteobacteria bacterium
CTGTTTTTTGCTCTGCTGATATTTAAATTTCCCGTAATCCATGATCCGGCATACCGGCGGTACGGCAGTTGGGGAAACCTCCACCAGATCCAGCTGCTGGCTCTCAGCCAGTGCCAGCGCTTCCCTGAGCGGGAGTATGCCGAGCTGTTCGCTTTCAGCCCCGACTACGCGGACTTCCTTCGCCCTGATTGACTGGTTGATGTTAACTGTCGGTTTAGCTATGACGCCACCTCCTCAATGAAAGCTTTTGACTTCCTTTTCTATGAATTCGATGAGCTCAGCCGGCTTCATGCTGTCGAGGTTATTCCCGTCACGGAATCGTGGAGTCACCATGCCGGACTCGACTTCCTTATCGCCGATTATCAACATATAGGGGATCTTCTGCAACTGCGCTTCGCGGATCTTGAAGCCAAGTTTTTCATTCCTGAAATCACGCTGGACGCGTATCCCCGCTGCACGCAAAGTCGTATATATCTCGTCGGCATAGGGGATCTGGCTGTCGGTAACAGTGAGGACGATTGCCTGAACCGGGGCGAGCCAAACGGGGAAGCTTCCCGCAAAATGCTCTATCAACACGCCGATAAACCGTTCGATGGCGCCAAGGATGACCCGGTGCACCATGACCGGCCGTTTTTTCTCGCCGTCTGCGCCGACATAGGTCAAGTCGAAACGCTCCGGGAGCGTAAAATCGCACTGGATTGTAGCACACTGCCACCGTCTGTCAAGGGCGTCGCGCAGCTTGATGTCTATTTTCGGCCCGTAGAATGCACCGTCGCCTTCATTTATCTCAAAGGGACGACCGGAATCCTGCAAAGCCCCCAGAAGGGCCCTGGTCGCTCGCTCCCAGTCCTCATCGGAACCGATGGACTTCTCCGGTCGGGTGGAAAGCTCCATCTCGTACTCGAAACCGAAGATCCCCATCACATCCTTGACAAAGGAGAGCACCCCCTTGATCTCAGCGTCGAGTTGCTCCGGGGTGCAGAGGATATGGGCATCGTCCTGGGTAAAGCCCCGTACCCGCAAAAGACCGTGAAGCACCCCTGCACGCTCGTGGCGATGCACGGTGCCAAGCTCGAAATAACGGAGCGGCAGATCGCGGTAGCTGCGCAGCTGCGACTTGTAGATCATCATGTGGGCAAGACAGTTCATCGGCTTGATGCCGTACCCCTGCTCATCCACCTCGGTGAAGTACATGTTTTCCCGGTAATTGTCATAGTGACCTGAACGCTGCCAGAGTTCAGTCTTCAGGATCTGCGGCCCGACAACGATATCGTATCCGCGCCGGAGATGCTCCTTGCGCTCGAAGTCCTCCAGGATGGTACGGAGCATCGCCCCTTTGGGGTGCCAGATGACCAGACCTGCGCCGACCTCGTCTGAGAAGGAGAAGAGATCCAGCTCCTTGCCAAGCTTCCTATGGTCGCGCCGCTTGGCCTCTTCCAGCCGTGCCAGATAAGCATCAAGTTCTTTTTTGTCGGCAAATGCAGTGCCGTAGACCCGTTGCAGCATCTTGCGCTTTTCATCGCCGCGCCAGTAAGCGCCGGCGATGGAGGTAAGCTTGAAGGCCTTGATATGGGAAGTGGAGGGCAGATGCGGGCCGCGGCAGAGATCGACGAAATCCCCCTGGCGGTACAGGGAAACCGTATCCGCACCCAGGTCTTCGATCAGTTCAACCTTGTAGCTCTCCCCCATATCCCTGAACAGCTTGATGGCATCCGCACCGGAAAGGACCTGACGCTCTATCTTGAGATTGGCCTTGGCCAGCTCAGACATCTTCTTTTCGATCTTTTCCAGGTCTTCCGGTGTGAAGGGGTGATCAACGTCAAAATCGTAATAAAAGCCGGTTTCAATGGCCGGACCGATAGTAACCTTTGCCTCGGGAAAGAGGCTTTTCACCGCCTGGGCCATGAGATGTGAGGTGGAATGCCTGATGATCTCAAGCGCCTCCGCGCTTTTCTCGGTGATGATCTCCACCTTGGCGCCGTCAGGCAGGACCGTCGCAAGGTCCACCAACTCACCGTTTATCTTGCCGGCAATGGCAGCCTTGGCAAGTCCGGCACCAATCGAGGCAGCCAGGTCATAGACCGTTGCCCCCGCCTGCAGCGTCCTTTCAGTTCCATCCGGCAGCGTTACCTTGGTATCACTCATAAATGGCCCCTTAACAGAAAGAGGCATCGAACCTCGATGCCCCTGCTGAACCCCTTAACCGTGGCAGGTTTTTAATGGTAGGCGCGGGCGGTTTCGAACCGCCGACCCCTAGCGTGTCGAGCTAGTGCTCTACCCCTGAGCTACGCGCCTGCTTAAAAACAGAGTATTTTTAACAATTCAGGCCGACATTGTCAAGATTTTTCTTAATTATTCTTTGTTTTCTTCATCGACCGCAGATCGCTCGTGGTTTTTACCGAGCCGTCCTTGTCGATATAGAACTCTCCACCGTAAGGATCTTCCGGTATCTGGCTGATAATACCCACCGCCAGCAACTCTTTGAGTTCAGACGGTTGTTTGCCATATTTATCCTTAAAAGTATTGACTGCCCCTTCCAAGACATGAATGCCCTGTAAAGCTTCAAGCCGGGTTTCGTATTCTTTCCTGGTAGCTATATCTTTTGTCCGTTTCAATATCTCCTGCAGGAAAATAATCGCATTCTCTGTCCTGTTCCCCTTGACTGCCAAACGAAGCGCAAGGCTTGCGAGGGCCTCACCGCCGGGTCTTTTCGCCCCCTCCATCAGGTATTCGGACGCACGACCATTTTCATGCAGAAAATAGAAAGAATTGAATCCCATAAAGAAAGGAAGCATCCAGTCCCAATCCCGATATCGACTCCCCTTTGCCAGCAGGGAATTGGTTTCCCTTACCATGTTGCCGTCCCAGGTCAGGATGGCGTTGGCAAAGTAGTATGGGTCATAGAAATACGGATCAAGATCAGTAGATGCTTGTAATGTTGAGTAGATCCAGCGCCATTCCCAATCCTTTACACGCGGCCGTTCCGAGCGATTCAGGGTACCGCCGTAATAAACAAGGGCTTTCAAAAACAGAAAGTCGGAGGCCAAACCGTCATATTCCAGCGAGGTGATTTTAAGCAAAGGACCAGGAATAACGTAAGCCACATCCTCCCCTTGGTGTAATGTTTTCCTTTTATTGGAAACAGTAGAAAGGGTAAGGATATGGACCGGGATCAGCAGTAAGACGAGTATGATCGGCAGGGCGCGGCGGATAATCATGGGAATTCTCTCTTGCTGAATACGGCGCAGGCGATGGCAACGGCAAGGCTGGTATAGACCAGACCATACGAGACGGTCCAAAAGACATACGAACCGCTGGGTGCGATTCCATGGGCCACCTGGGTCTTGATATCAAAGAAAGAAAGGTTCGGAAACATGTAATAGGCTATCTGGACGACCTTGACGATAACCGGCGACGGCGCAATGCCAGCCCCTTGGGGTGCCTCCACCAAGGCCTTGACATCGTTGATCGAGTTGCCGATCAGATATGCAACGATAGTCAACATCAAGGAAATGAACGAGGTCGATGTGAAAGAGGCAAAGAGAAAACTCAACGCGGCGAGCAGGATAAGCGCCAAAGTGTTAAACGCTAGAGAAAGGCCGACTAGCGACCATGAAAACCTGGGAAAGTACCCGGGAGTATTCAATTTAACCAGGTAGATCGAGGCAGCCGCAAAGAGACTCAACAAGGCCATGGACACAATGATCAGCAATGCAATCCCTAAAAACTTGCCGACAATGTACTGGGATCTGGAAATCGGCCTGGAAAGAACCATATAGATGGTCTTTCTGTCCAGATCCTTCGCCAAAAGATTAATTCCGACGAAAAGCACGAGAAGCAGTCCGGCAAAGGATGCGGACGACAACGCCATGTCCACGGCAACCTTTCCCACTTCCTGCATTATCATGCTTGAGATGAGGAGATTTGCAACCATCATTAATAGCGCCAGTATGGAGATGCCGTACATGGCCCTGTTTCTGAGACCCTCCTTGAAGGTTATCGCCGCTACCGACCAGAGCTGTATCATTTGCTAGAAAACCTCCTTCAAACCGGCCTTGGCGACCTCGGCCAGAAACACGTCCTCCAAAGTGGCGCCTTCTGCCAGCAGATTATCCACCCGGTCCACCAGCCGCAATCGGCCGCCAACGATGATGCCGACCCTGTCGCAGAACCGCTCCACGTCGCTTAAGATGTGCGAGGAAAAGAACACCGTCTTCCCCTCCCCTTTAAGCTCCAGGATTATGTCGCCCACCATTTTCCTGCCGATCGGGTCGAGGCCACTCATAGGCTCGTCCAGGATCACCACCTGCGGGTCATGTATGAGAGCCAATGCAAGGCCGGCCCTCTGCACCATCCCTTTGGAATAGGTCCTGAGCGGCCTCTTCCGCGCCTCGAGCAAGTTAAGCTTACCCAGCAACAGCTCAGTCCTTTGTCTGATCACTCCCTTCGCCAGGCCGGAGGCCCTGCCGCCGAACCAGAGTAATTCCTCGGCGGTGAGGTAATCATAAAAATAGGGATTCTCCGGCAGATAGCCGACAGACCTGCGCACGGTCTTGTCCCCTGCATCTATCCCCATGATGGAAGCGCTGCCGCTATCGGGAAAGATGAGGTTGATGAGGATCTTGATCGTTGTCGACTTGCCGGCACCGTTCGGCCCGAGAAAACCAAAGACCTCCCCTTGGCCTATTTCCAAGGAAAGGCCCTGCAGGGCCTGAACCCGTTTGGCAGTGACGCCCTCTTTAAATTGCTTTGAAACCTCGACGATTTTTATCATGTTTGACTTTAGCCTGGAAGGCGGAAGATTCCCGCTGTATCAAAGAATTATGCGGATTTGAATATCTGTTAGATTAGCAGAGGTAAAGCAGAAAAGGCCCGCCAGTAACTTTTGGCGGGCCTTTTCACTCCCGAAATTAAAAGGGGTTAAATTGTTGCATATGTTGCACCAGCCAAATCATCGGTTGCTGTTGTCGAAGCAGGAACATCCGTGGTTTTCAACTGAGTGCCAGTAGCCTTACCAGCAACAACCTTCCTGTTTGCCGTAGTATCGGAATCGAAGAGATAAATCTCGCTACCCTGAGTGTGAGCTGCGCCGACGACATACTCAGCTGCAGTAGTGTCAGTGCTGTTGACATCAACTATCACACCGTTGGAAACACCAAATCTAAAGGTCTGAGCAGTGGCAGGAAAGTTGTTTATACTGTTGGCCGCAACCGATACAGTAATATTTTGAGGCCCAAATACAA
>JAJYAX010000144.1 GCA_021779275.1 Deltaproteobacteria bacterium
AACCAGAAAAAGGGGTGTTCCGAAAAACCGGGCAAAGGCCTCGGCCTTCAGGGAAAACCAGTCATCTCCGAAGACGGAACTGAGATGAAGATGCGGAAGGTGGAATCGGAAGTAACCTTGGGGGTTGGCGGCCGCAGGAGCAGGATCGGATATCTCCGGTTTTGTTTTCATGGGAATCTCTGTATGCAAGTGTTTAATTTTAGGCTGCCGCGGGGCGTCATGCCGCGCCGCAGAGCAGTCAAGCCTATCACATCATACCGGACGGCGGACCAGCAAGGCCCCACAGGCCTGCCGCCGACAACAGCGAGCCGCCTGCAAGGTGCAGGCCTCGCAGAGCATATCTGGAGGTCAGCGCCTGGCGCGCCGAGGCTGCAAAGACGGTATAGACCGTGGCGTTGATCGCGGCCATTACGACAAAGGTGGCCGACAGCAGCCACAACTGCCGTGTCACATGTCCGTGCGGGTCGACAAACTGGGGCAGGAAGGCGATAAAAAAGATGATACTCTTGGGATTAAGCGCCGTTACCATATAGGTGTCGGCAAACAGGCGCCGGCAGGAATCGGGGAAAGCGGCCTCCGCCCTTTCCGGGAGCGAAACGCCGGCACGCATAAGCCTGACGCCGAGATAGAGAAGATAGAGACCGCCTGCCGATTTGACCAGGGTGAACCAGAAACCGGAGGCGGCAAGAAGCGTCCCTATCCCCAGCAAAGAAAAGGCAAGAGCGGTTGCATCACCCAGGGCGACCGCAGCCGCCGGCGGAACATTTGCGCGCCGTCCGTGGCTCAGGGAATAGCTGATCACCGTGAGCACGGTAGGTCCGGGGATAGCAAGCAGAACCGCCGAGGCGACAACAAAGGCCGTATAAAGCTGGATGGACAATATCACCTCCGACAGGCCAACCGATAAACAAGCCTCTTCGCCGCACTTCCTCCGTCTAAAGGCTTAAAGTCTCCATACAATGGCCACGATATCAAGAAAGACAACGCATCCTGATACGATAGAAAAAGCGGCCGCATACCCACCTCTATTGAATAAGCACTATCTGGAGATCCATTACATTGGTCCGGGTGGGGCCGGTCACAAAAAGATCCCCCAGGGGTGCGAAAAAAGAAGAGGAATCATTGCCGTCAAGGTGCCGGACAGCGGAGAGCCCCAGGGCCTGGGCCCGCAAGACGGTCGATCCATCGGCAAAGGCGCCCGCCGCATCGGTAGGGCCATCCGTCCCGTCCGTGCCGGCGGAGAGCAGCAGGACCCTCTCCAGGCCCGCCAGTTCGATCCCGGCCGCCAGGGCGAATTCCATATTCCTTCCCCCCAGCCCCCCACCTCTGATGGTCACCGTGGTCTCGCCGCCGGAGAGCAGACAGGCAGGCGCAGGCGCTGGCCTGCCGGACCGCCGGACCTCCAACGCTATACTGCACACGACCTTTGCGGCCTCTCGTGCTTCCCCGTGCAGCATCGAGGTCAGAATGAGCGGGATAAAGCCCTGAAGCCCGGCCTCTCTCCCGGCGGCGGTCAAGGCATCCGAGATGCTGCCGACAATCAGGTTCCGGACACGGGCAAAGGCGGGATCCCCCGGCTTCGGGGTCTCTTCCGCCCGGCCTTCTGCTCCCTCCAGGATATGTCGCCGGACTGCGGCGGGGACTCCTTCTTCCAGGCCGTACCGGGACAGGATAGCCAGACAATCCCCGAAGGTGCCGGCATCAGGGGCTGTCATCCCCGAGGCGATGCTGTCCAGGTCATCGCCGATAACATCCGAGATTATTAGCGAGACGATGCGGGCGCCTCCCGCGGCCCGGCAAAGCCGCCCGCCCTTCAGACGCGACAGGTGCTTGCGGATGGTGTTGATCTCCTGGATCGTGGCCCCGCAGGCCAGCAGCAGGCGGGTGGTCTCCTGCTTGTCGGCAAGGCTTATCCCCGCTACCGGGGCCGGGGAGAGCGCGGAGCCGCCGCCGGAGAACAGGCAGAGGAGAAGATCAGCGGGTCCGGCCGCAGCCGCCAATTTCAGCAGGGCATCGGCAGCCCTGAGCCCGTTTTCATCCGGAACCGGGTGGCCGGCCTCCAGCAGACGGCATCGCCGCAAGGGCACCCCATGCCCGTACTTGGTCAGCACCACCCCGTCATCGATACGCTCGCCGAGAAGCCTTTCGACGGCCAGCGCCATGGCGGCCGAGGCCTTTCCGGCCCCGGCTACATACAGCTTATTGATGCCTGCAAGATCGTAACCAACCTCGTCCACCCAGAGGGTATCGGCGGTCCGTCGCAGCCTCCGATTGATGCAGTCTTCCGGATCAACGGCCTTTATCCCGGCCCTGAAAATCGCCGTTGCGGCCTTTTTCAGCCGCTCGCGCACAGATGCAGACCCCATGACACATCCTCCCCTTGGCAATTGCTCCTCCCGTCCAGAGATATTGGAGACACGATATTTTATACTTTTTGCCCCGTCTTCACCCCCGACCTGCGAACCACAGTCGCCACACACCATACCCTATAATTGACAAAACCCGCAACCGGACCTATAAACTTTTCAAAGAGGACCGCAACTCAATCGGCACAGAGACACAACAGGTTTACCGGAGAGAAGGAGGAAATCATGCAACCACAGGCAACAGCAATGATCCTGGCATCCTTCGCGGCTGATTCGCTGGCGCTGGGAGCCCACTGGATCTACGATACCGAGGAAATTGATCGGCGGATCGGCCGGGTCGACAGCCTGCGCGCGCCCCTGCCCGGCTCCTATCATCCGACCAAGAAAAAAGGTGAATTCACCCATTACGGCGATCAGGCCCTGATACTGCTCGAACATCTGGCGGAGACCGGGGGGTTTTCCGCGTCCGGTTTCGCCGCGACCTGGCGAACACGTCTCACCGAGTATCACGGTTATATCGATAAGGCAAGCGCCGCCACCCTGGACAACATGGCCCGGAGGATGCCGCCGGACCAATGCGGCTCGCACTCCACTGACCTGGGAGGCGCCGCCCGCATTGCCCCTCTCCTCTTTTTTTACAGGGACGACCGGCAGAGTCTTCTGGGGGCTGTCCGGCAGCAGACCGCCATGACCCACAACCACCCCGCCACCCTGGCCGGGGCCGAATTTATCGCCAAAACTGCCTGGGCCGTACTCCACGGGTCAAGCCCGACTGCGGCTCTGGAAGGTGCTCTGGAAGAGGGGGTGGCCGATATCGATCTGGACAACCGCATCCGGAACAGCCTGGATTCCGCCGGCAAGGACACCCGAACCATGATCAAGCAGTTCGGTCAGATGTGCGGTATCGCGACAGCCCTGCCCGGCGTCGTCCACCTGATTATCTCCTATGAAAACGATCTCACCACGGCGCTTATCGAAAACGTCATGGCCGGTGGCGATTCGGCAGCCCGCGGTCTGGTCGCCGGTATGATTCTCGGCGCCCACCTGGGTAGGCAGGCGATTCCGGTGGAGTGGCTGACCGGTATGGCTCAATACCCGTACATTGAAACAATGCTCTCTTCCCTGGATAACACCCGGTAACACCAACCGTAGCCGCCAGCATACCCTCCGGGGAGGAACGGCGGCCATGGAGGGATCGCCCAAGCCTGATCCTCCGCCACAAGGTTCAGAGATGGTTCAGAGATATTTCCGTATCTGCCGGCAGTGAAAATTATTGCTCCCGGCCCTGCCCGAGGCGGGCATTCTCCCGTTCACGGCGGATAGAACAGGCCTTGGAAAACGCTTTCCTTTTACCGTGTCTGGCGATGGATACAGATGTTTTCCCCTGTTTCCCCTGATCAGTGACCCAGCTGACCTCGTATCGATTCAACTTTTCATTCAGACGAACACCGACAACACCGGTACCGGAATTGCTGACCGTCACCATATGCTTGTCGGTGCGGACCTTGCCCAGTTTCTTCTCTGTCTTATCCCTCCATGAGATCGCAGTCAGGAGACTGGAAGCCTTTCCGCCGCATTTCCTGTCGGAAAAAAATTTTGAATGCGTCTTCCCCAGAAACCTGACCCTGACATACCACCCGTGCGTTCCTTTTGTTTCCTGGTCGATTCTCGCAATGTCTTTATGCTTTTCTAAAAGAATTTTTTGATTTGTTTGGTCTTCCATCGTCGATTCCGCAATTTTGTTGGTTTTCATATCTCTCACTTCCTCAAAAAGGAATGTTACGCGTTTATCTCATTTCGCTGCCATGACCGGCGCCGTCGACACACCGGGTTCCGTGTCCTTCACCTTCCGCTCTTCTTATCCGCATTCTTTGCCCCCCGAATCAATACCTCCTATCCGATAGTTACTATCTTTGAAACGTCCATTAACCAGACGATTCTCATGAGTCGCTTTATACTATATACCACATCGTAGCCTCCATAAAGCACAAACAATTTTTTATGGCCAAAACATATGGTATACGCTACAGTTTTGTCTCCTTTCCCCAATCTTTTTCAGGCAACGGGGTACAGATCCCACGCAGGTCGCCCCCAGGGAAATTTCAGCCGTTATGAATCATGTCGCTAAAATATGCAAGAAAGAAAAGGATGTCCGGATTTTTAGGACTATCATGTCCGGCTCCGCTGATTTTTGCTCCCTCCTCCATACGGATAAGGAGAGAATACGAACCATACAACAAGGAGAGCGATAATGGCCCTTTCCGTGGTTGATCTGTACAGGGACATCCTCCCTAAAACCAACTGCAGGGACTGCGGTTTCCCGACCTGTCTTGCCTTTGCCGGCATGGTCGTCTCCGAAAAGCACCCTCTGGAAAACTGCCCCCATATCCCTACAGACGTGCTGGAACGCTGCAAGCTGGAGCTCGCCGAACAGTATGCCGCCGGCAAATGGCTGAAGCGGGACCTTGCGGATGAGGCATTAAAATGGGCCAGAAGCCGGGCCGCATCCCTGGCCATCGCGGATCTCCCCGCCAGAATCGGCGGTGAGCTGGTACAGTTGGACGGCAAAAACGGTCTCAGGTTGCCGTATTTTTCAGACTGCCTCCATATCATCGGGACCACGGTCACTCGCGCTGACGGCTCCTCACTTACCCGATTGGAACAGGTCTTTATCCTGAATCACCTGGCCCAGGGCGGCAGCTCCAGGCCCAACGGGCGCTGGAAGGGATTCATAGAGTTCCCCAACACCATATCCAAGATGGTCTCGATGAAATCCCAGGTTGAGGAGCCTTTGATTAATCGTTTTACCGGCAGAAAAGAGGAACCGCTGACGCGGGCATGCC
>JAJYAX010000145.1 GCA_021779275.1 Deltaproteobacteria bacterium
GCAACTCGATCATATTGTCCGGCGGGCGGCCCTGTCCAGGCATGATGTCATCCGGTTCTCGGGCGCATCATGGGGGGTCTTTACCTTTACCGACAGGTATCTGCTTGTCGCCGTCCCGGTCGCAGGCGCGGCAACCTCGTCCGCAGGCCTGGGGATGATGATAGAACTTCAACCCATTTATCGTATAATCAAAGGCAAGAAGGAGATTATCTTCTGGTATATGCTGGTCAATGTCCTTTTTCTCACCATTATCGGCTTTTTTCGTCTGCATCGCAGTATCGTCCGGCCACTTGAACGGCTGGTTAAGATATCGGAGACCTATAGCGGAGAAAGAGGGCAGGTCTTTTTTCCGGAGAGCAAAGGCGGTGAGTTTGGTCAACTCGCTCTGGCATTGAACAGCCTTATCTTTCGTGTTGAAGAGGATCGGAAAAAGCTTCAGGGGACGGTCGATTCTCTGGAGATTGCCAATGAGCAGCTGATCATGAACCGCAATGAGATGATACGCACCGAAAAGTTTGCGGCCATCGGCAGATTATCGGCGGGACTTGCCCATGAAATAGGCAATCCGATTAGTATCGTCCAGGGCTATCTTGAACTTCTCCGGCAGTCCGATATTCTTGAAGAAGAGAGACGTCAGTTCTCTTCCCGCGCCATCGCCGAGCTTGAAAGGATAAGCCGCCTGATTCACCAGCTTCTTGACTTTTCCAGGTCTTTTACAGGAAAGCTGGAGCCGGTCGATATCAAAGCCCTGCTGGATAACCTGATCGAGATGGTTTCCGCACGCCAGGAAGTATCCTCTATTTCATTTGTTAAGAGATATATGATACAAAGAGATGTGGTCGCAAATCCCGATGGGCTCAAACAGGTTATTCTCAACTGCCTGTTGAATGCGACAGATGCCGTTCAGGAAAAAGGCACTCAGGATTTGGCCGAAATTATTGTCACCTGTCGCGAAGAGAGGTCGAAGGAGGATGATCCTGTGGTTCACATAACCGTCATGGACAACGGCGGAGGCATCAAAAAAGAAGATATGGAGAAGATCTTTGATCCGTTTTTTACCACCAAAGAACCGGGCCGTGGCACCGGGCTTGGTCTTTCGGTATCCTATTCAATCATAGAGGCTGCCGGCGGCAGGATATGGGTGGAGAGTGAGGAGGGGGTCGGGACAACCGTGAATATTGAATTGCCGGAAAATGCATGAAGCCAGATAAACACCTTCTCATCATCGATGACGAAGAAAATATGCGGCATATGCTGAAGGCCCTTGTCGGTCGTGCCGGGTATGCTGTGGAGACGGCAGCCAACGGAGAAGAGGGCCTGGCCTTGGTATGGGAGAGGTCCTTTGATTTTATCCTCTGCGATGTTCGGATGCCGGGGATGGATGGGCTGGCTTTTTTAAAGGCGGCGGGTGAATTTCTGGCGGAGTCGACCGTGATTATGATGTCCGCCTACGGGAATGTGGATATGGCCCTGGAGGCCATGAAGGCCGGAGCCTACGATTTTATATCCAAACCCTTCAAGGCGGATGAGGTCCTCCTTGCTCTGAAAAAAGCCGAGGAAAGAGAGGGCCTGCGGCAGGAAAACCGTCAGCTTAAGGAACAGATCCGGGAGATCAGGGAAAATGACGGATTCGGTGCTATGGTCGCTCGAAGCAAGAGCATGCACGACATGTTCGGACTGGCAAGAAAGGTCGCCCCGTTTACCACCACCGTCCTGATCACCGGAGAATCCGGCACCGGCAAAGAGCTTGTTGCCAGAGGTATTTATGCGGCATCACAGAGGGCCAAAAGGCCGTTCCTGGCCATCAATTGCGGGGGGATCCCCGAAAACCTGCTGGAGAGTGAGTTTTTCGGCTATATCAAAGGAGCCTTTACCGGAGCGGACAGGACCCATAAAGGCATCTTTGCCGAGGCCGACGGGGGAACACTCTTCCTCGATGAGATAGGTGAATTACCCCTGGGGATGCAGGTTAAGCTTCTCCGGGTCCTGCAGGAAGGAGAGATCCGGCCTGTCGGCGCCAGCAGGGTTGAAAAGGTTGATGTCCGTATCCTGGCAGCTACCGCCAGAAACCTGGAGGATGAGGTGCGGGGCGGGAGGTTTAGGGAGGATCTCTACTACCGTCTCAATGTCATGGCGATTCATCTTCCGCCGCTGAGGGAACGATCCGATGATATCCCGCCGCTCTGCGCCCAATTTATAAAAAAATTTACTGCCATGCTGGGTGGCGCAGCTCCGTCCATCACGCCGGAAGCGATGGAGAAATTCTTGACCTATACCTGGCCCGGTAATGTCCGGGAATTGGAGAATGTCATCCAAAGAGGGGTGGTGATGGCCGAAAACGGCAGCCTCGGCCTGGAACAGCTGCCGTCGTATCTGATCGGAGACGTTTCGAAGGGAAGTATTTATCACTATTTTGCCGGTTTTTCCCTGAAAAAGGCGCAGAAGATCATAGAGAAGGAAATGATAACCAAGGTCTTGAAACAGACCGGTGGTAACAAAATGCAGGCCTCTCGCTTACTGGAGATCAGTTATCCTTCTTTGTTGAGCAAGATTAAAGAAATAGAGGAAGATGGTGGATAGGTTGTTAATTATTTTAATAGGTGGAAAAGTATTTATTATGCCATCCAGGGAAATGTATGAGGTCTCTAAAGGGATAGTTTGTATTTTTGTCGTTAATTTGATATGTTGTGTTTTAATGGTGAAAAGTTGCTGGTTGGAGTGGGAATTGCAAGCCGTTTGTAGATTCTCATACCTCGTGATATACCCTACGTAAAGCACGTAAAGTCTATGGTTCTTTTATGCTGACGAAACGAAAAAAACAAGCGGGGCGCGGTCTTCACCGGCAACAGGGCTTCAGTCTGATGGAGTTGTGTGTTGCCGTTGCAATTGCGGCGATAATTGCCGCAATTGCCATTCCGGCACTCCTAGGTGCCCGGGAACGCTATCGATTACGGGCCTCGGCCACGGATGTGTTGTCGGTGATAAAACGAGCGCAGACAGAGGCTGTCAGGAGAGGAGCTAAGGTAAAATTATTATTTAACGCAGTGAATGGAACTTGTACAGTTTTTGTTGATGATGGATCTGGAGGAGGGGTTGCAGGTGATTCAATACCGAACGGCACTGAGACTGTGTCAGTTTCTACACTACAACCAGGCAACTCTTTGCTGAACATAACCTTTCCACCTACTAACATCTCGGAATTTAACAGTGGAGGAATGCCGGTAAACGTATGTCCGACCTTACAAGGGCCTCCACCTGTTCCGACTTGTTTTGTTAATATAGTCAGGCCAGCTAATTTGGTTTTACAATATAGAGTATCATTAAATATTACGGGACATACAATTCTTCAGGTCAGTGAAGATAGCGGCGCAACATGGAATTGATGCGATTTAACCTGGGTGTTTATAAATTGGATAAATAATTACCCAATCATCTAGCGGGAACGATTTATGATCAAAGGTAATAGTCAGTCAGGTTTTACACTTATCGAACTGTTGATTTCCATGGCCATTGCCGGGGTGCTGCTGTCGCTGATGGTCCTAGCCTTTACCGCCCAGAGCCGCAGCTATAATACCCAGCAGGATATCAGTGTGCTGCAGGAAGATATGAAGTCGGCCTTGCAGCTGATGAGCCGGGATATCCGCATGGCGGGGTATGATCCAACGAACGCGGGAAGTTTTGGGGTTCTGACACCAACAAGTCCGTTGACATTGGCGACGGTTTTTACTGCAACTGAAGACCTCAACGGCAATGGAATAGTGGATGCTGGAGAAACAATCAAATATTACCTGAGCGGGGGCAGCCTTGTCAGGGATGCGAATGATGGTGGGGGCAAACAGCCTGTTATCGACAATGTAACTAACTTGGCCTTTGAATATTTGACGATGAAAAATAATGGGCCGTCCGCGGCTTGGACCCCGGGCTATACGCAGGTCCCTGCTGACCTGAAGGCCATCCGTGCTGTCAAGGTTTGTATGCAGGGACGGACCGCGCGCCAGACCTCTTCGACAAAAGATGCCTCTGTTTATAGTCCACCTATCGCTGGTCTTGGCACTTGGGTCCCGGCTCTTGCAGGCAATTATCAATGGCGGACGATGTGTATTGAAGTAGCGTGCAGGAATATACAATAGGAGTTCTGTTATGGCCCCGGTGTTTTTTGAAAGACGAATTATATTGAAAGAGTCCGGTTTTACGCTGATTGAAGTGATGGTGGCTCTTGTTATTTTTCTTATTGCCATTATCGGCTGCTATTCCTTGCAAATATCTTCTTCCTTCTCAAATGCTCGCTCCTACAGTGTGGCGGCTGCTTCCACATGGGCGCAATTTATGGCCGAAGACCTTCTCGCCAGACAATATGCGAGTTATTATACAGATCCGCTCCTTGTGAATTCCAAAGGTTCCTCGAATGGTTTGACCAATATAAACGATTGTACCACGGGAAGTCCTGATGGTGTCCGGTATGTGCATGCTGACGGTTCAATAGACACAATCGCAGCTTCTTCAATATATACGACTTGTTGGAATATTGTTGACGACAGACCTATGAAACACATCAAACAGATCCATATTATTGTGATCAAAAATACCGGCCTGAATGCCGGGCAGTTGTATACGCAGGACTATTTTAAACTAGGACCCTTATGAGAGACATCATGGGCAATTTAGAAGAACGGAAAGATGGGGGCTTTGTACTTGTATGGGCATTGTTGCTCATGGTGGTGCTGCTTATTCTGGGGGTCTCGGGTATTGGTACATCAATTTTCGAGTCAGAGATGACGGCCAACGATGCCTTGCATAAGCAGTCTTTTTTTCAGTCTGACGGAGGAGCCAATGTCGCCGCAATGCTTATTGAGGAAAATGTCAGCTGTCCCGGTGGATTTTCTAACGCATTGATATTAAACAACGTTAAGGTGAACAATCTCTCCTTGTATAAGAATTTGCAAACCACCGATACCGGTACTCAAATAGCAAATAATCGCATTGGCCTTTTACCAATACCTGCCGTGCCGGTTTCAGATACTCCTACGGGGAATGGACCATCATTTGCCGGTAATGGCGGTCGTGACGCCTACTACTTTTACAATACGGCTGATGCTACCGGTAATACGCTGCCACGT
The DNA here is from genome assembly GCA_021779275.1 of Deltaproteobacteria bacterium. Classification (GTDB taxonomy): domain Bacteria; phylum Desulfobacterota; class Desulfobulbia; order Desulfobulbales; family Desulfocapsaceae; genus CAIUQR01. The sequence goes on from JAJYAX010000145.1 coordinate 5,118, forward strand.
ACCAATCTTAAAACATACGGGATAACCAAAGTGCTGCCCGGAGGGTCTATGCTTATGGCTGCCGGTTATGAAGGGAAGGGCAA
>JAJYAX010000146.1 GCA_021779275.1 Deltaproteobacteria bacterium
TTTTTTCTCTTGAAATATCCCTGTGCAGTCTGTCCAGATTACGATCAATTATATACCGTTCTCTCGGGCTCAGGTAGCCATCTTCCTTCATACGGTCGATCTTGTATATAATACCGTCTAATTCCCTCTTAAGCCTTCTTGCCTCGTGCCGGGTGAGTAACCCTTGATCGATTCCCCGCTCAATCCGTTGATACTCCATATTAACCCTGGAACGTATTCCTCCGCGCCACTCTCCTCTTTCGGCATGGCTTGTGGCGGCCGCACCAAACAGCATTACTGTAAAAAGTACTGCAAGTATCAGTTTTTTCATGTGAAGTCTCCTCGATTTTTGCCTGTGTATTTTGATCATCATAACCGATGCTGACCTGGCAAACATCTTCCAGTCGGATGGAAGCGCCCGCAGGTTTTTTTTATGTGATAAAAAAGCATAAAAACCACCTGAAAGCAATGGCGATTTTATGCAACAGGGGATCTCGCCGGAAGAGTTAAGTTGACACAAGCAGGAAACCGTTCCTATAATAGCGGTTCGGCAATCCTGATGGACGTATAACGGCCCTCTTCGTGTCAGTTTTAGGTCCAGGTCATCAGTCTGCAGGCTGCAGGGGCAACCCAATACATCAACAAAATACGAGGACTGCGTCGTCGGTGGGATAGGTGTTTCGGACATCGACAATCCGCTCCGCTTCTGCTTTCCATGAGCAAGGCCCAAAATATGAATAGAATAGATTATCGTGAGATTCCTTACAACTTTACCTCCGCGGACGACAAGCTGATAGTCAACCTGCTCTTCGGTCCCGAGGTCTGGGAGGATCTGGAAGAGCTGCGCAGCCAGCGTATCACCGGCAGGTCATCGCGGCTGGTGATGCGCCTTATGGGCGACCTTTTTATCCTCAGGAGAAACCCTTTTCTTTTTCAGGAACTCATTGACTCCCCGCTCAGGCGGCGGAAGTTTATCAATACCGCAACGGAAGACCTGGACATTATCGAAGAGGCGGCCAGGATCGGCAGGGTCGGTTCGGAGCGCAGCAGCAAGGTCCTGCATCTGGTGAAAATCTGTCGTGCTCAACTCTGTGAGCTCAAACAGGAGATTCTGAGCGCCCCCTCGGTGCGGACCCAGATGCAGAAAAAGCTGGGCGCCATCATTGGGAAGGAAAATGTCCGGTTTGACCCCTTTACCCTCATCAGTCACGCCACCGACGCCACCGACTGGCGGCTCTTTCTGCCGCTGGCGGTCCTGCGGCCGACCACGGAGGAGCAGGTGCCGCGATTGATGCAGGCGGTGGCCAGGCTCGGTCTGAAGATCATCCCCCGCGGCGGCGGCACCGGGCTCACCGGCGGCAGCGTGCCGGTAACCGGCAATTGCGTCATTATCAATACCGAGAGACTGACCCGTATCCATGATATCGTCTCTCGTGACTTGCCCCATCTCGGTGCAGACGGTAAGGCGCCGGTGTCGGTGTCGGTGCTGAGGCTTGAAGCAGGGGTCGTGACCTCCGACGCCATGGCCCGGGCCGCCGACCACAACCTGATCTTCGCCACAGACCCCACCAGCGCCTGGGCCTCGACCATCGGAGGCAATATCGCCGAAAATGCCGGCGGCAAGACGGCGGTCCTCTGGGGAACCGCCATTGACAACATCCTCTCCTACACCATCGCCATGCCCGGCCAGGGACTCCTGACGGTGCAGCGCATCGACCATCCGATGCGCAAGATCCTGCCGGAGGATACGGTCCGTTTTCAGGTACTCGATCAGAACGGCAGGGTCCTGCGGGAGGTGCAGCTGGAAGGAACCGAGATTCGCAAGAAGGGCCTCTGGAAAGACATTACCAACAAGGCCCTGAAGGGGTTGCCGGGTTTCCAGAAGGAGGGCACCGACGGTATTATCACCTCCGGGGAGTTCGTCCTGCATAAGGCCTATGAAAAGAAGATCACCTTTTGTCTGGAGTTCTACGGCCAGGATATGGATGAGGCCAGCCGGGTCATCGTCGAAATCTCCGAAGAGTTCGTCAATACCGGTGAAGAGGCCTTGATGGCCCTTGAGCACTTTGATGAGGAATACATCCGCGCCATCACCTACAAATTCAAGGCGGCCAGGAGCGAGCGTCCGAAGGCGGTCCTTTTGATCGACATGGTCGGCCATACCAGCGCCCAGGTCCTGCGCGGCAAAAAACGCCTGGAGACACTGCTGCAGCCCTATAAAAACACCGAATTGTTCACCGCCCAGGATGCCGACGAGGCCGCCCGTTTCTGGCGTGACCGCAAGCGGCTGGGCGCGATTGCCGCCCGGACCAACGCCTTCAAGCTCAATGAAGATATCGTTCTGCCGCTTCCAGCGCTGGCCGAATTCGCCCGCTTTGTCGATTCCTATAACAATGCGGAGGATATCTCCAACAAGGAGCGGTTTGTCCGCGAGATCACGGAGTATCTGAAGACCGCCGAGCCCATTGAGGATCCCGACTGGCTTGAGGCCAAGATGCCGAAAGCGGGGGACCTGTGCCGGGAGACGCTTGCAACGCTCAGCCTGAAGGGAACGCTCCGCCACGAGGGATCAATCAGGAGGCTGCTTGATGATCTGCTGGAACTGTTCAGCGGCTACAGCAAGGTCAGTTCGACCATCGAGGCCATCTTTCGGGAGGTCCGGTCCAGGCGGATCGTCATCGCCACCCATATGCACGCGGGCGACGGCAATATCCATGTCAATATCCCGGTCTTTTCCAATGATCGCGGGATGATGAAGCGCGCCGAAAAAACCGCCGAGGATATCATGGCCAAGGCGGTCGATCTGGGCGGCGTGGTGAGCGGCGAACACGGCATCGGCATCACCAAGATGAAGTTCCTCGACAAGGTCCGGCTTGCCGAACTGCGGACCTACCGCAAGGAGATCGATCCGGAGGGCATCATGAACCCGGGGATGCTCAATGATCCGGCGATCATCGACAAGGTCTTCACCCCCTCGTTCAACCTGCTGGAGCTGGAGGCGAAAATCCTCCAGTACGGATCGCTCGCCCAGCTCTCCTCGATGATCTCCACGTGCGTCCGCTGCGGCAAATGCATGCCGGTCTGCTGCGTCCATCATCCGGGGAGCAATCTCTTTTTTCATCCGCGCAACAAGAATATGGTCATCGGCTCGCTGATCGAGGCCCTGCTGTATGATATGCAGCGCTCGCACCGGCCGCGTTTCAACCAGCTCAAGAATCTGGAAGAGATAGCCGATCATTGCACCCTATGCCGCAAGTGTCTGACTCCCTGTCCGGTGGATATCGACACAGCCGAGGTCTCGGTCCTCGAACGCGAAATATTGAGCGATCTTGGCTATAAGCACACCGCAGTCGCCACCCGGCTCTCCCTTTTTTATCTTAAAAACAGATATAGAGGGGTTAATATCGCCTTCAGAAAGGGGATTCTGGAATGGGGCGGCTCTCTGCAACGGCTTGCCGTCCAGGCATATAAAAAGGCGCCGCCGATGATTACGGATAAAAACTGGTGCCTGCTGAATATGCTGAAATCACCGATGATGCCCCCGTCGAGAACGGTCCTTGGCGCCATGCTCCCCGAGTATTCGGAACGTGAGGCGTTGATGATTAATCCTGAAGGGTTGGTGAAAAAAACGGTCTTCTATTTTCCGGGTTGCGGCTCGGAGCGATTGTATGCCGATATCGGCATGGCCGCCCTCTATATTCTGGCCAAGACCAATACCCGGGTCATTCTGCCCCCTGCTTTTCTCTGCTGCGGTTTTCCGGCCAAGGCCAACGCCAAGAAGAAAATGGCCGGTGTCATTACCCTCAGAGATACGATTATCCTCACCCAGATCAGAGAGATGCTGGGCCACATGGTCTTCGATGCCCTCCTGGTCAGCTGCGGCACCTGTCGGGAGGCCCTGCAGGAAATGGGCTGCGGCGAAATATTCGACTGCGGTATTGACGATGTTTCCAGGTTTGTTCTGGAAAATGCCAATGGCCGGTTCGGCGCCCGGCGCCCGGAGGCGCTGTTGTATCACCGGCCCTGCCATGACTCCCTGGACGGTCTGGGGCCAAATCTGCTCGGCCGGCTTTATGCCGAGGTGACCAGTGTCCCCGATTGCTGCTCCGAGGCCGGCACATTGGCGATCTCCAGACCGGATATCTCCTCCGCCATGCTTGCCCGTAAACGGGAGTCGTTGGAAAAGGCCATGACCGGAAGGGCCGCGGTGATTGCCACCAATTGCCCATCCTGTCTCTCCGGCCTCGGTCGCAACCGGGAGTTAGGTATACGTCCCAGACATATGGCGGTGGTTCTGGCCGAGGCCTTGGGCGGAGAAAACTGGATGGGGGAATTTTCCCGGCTGGTCGCTACTGCAGAGAAGGTGACCTTTTAAGAGAAAGATACAATCAACTTTCCCCTATCTCATGGGTCGCCATCTCCCTGAGTTTGTATTTCTGGATTTTCCCGCTGGCGGTCGTCGGGTAGTCATGTATAAAATAGACGAATTTCGGGATCTTGTAATAGGAGATCTGGTCATTGCAAAATTCTATTATTTCAGTATCCTGTATCTTTTCGCCTGCCTTGACCTGGACAAAGGCCGCGACCTCTTCCCCGTATTTTTCACTGGGGACGCCTACGATCTGCACATCCTTGACCTTCGGATGGGTGTAGAGGAATTCCTCGATCTCCCGGGGGTAGATGTTTTCTCCGCCGCGGATGATCATGTCTTTGATCCGGCCGGTGATCTTGCAGTAGCCGTTTTCATCCATGATGGCCAGGTCGCCGGTGTGCAGCCAGTTGTCGGCATCCACGGCCTGGGCTGTTTCCTCGGGCATCTTGTAATACCCTTTCATGACATGATACCCCCGGGTGCAGAGTTCTCCCTGAACGCCAACCGGCACCTCCTCTCCGGTGGCCTGATCGACAATCTTCACCTCGACGTTGGGAAGCGCCCGGCCTACGGTGGTGGTCTTCAGCTCCAGGGAGTCCCGGTCCCGGGTCTGGGTGATGCCGGGGGAGGCCTCGGTCTGACCGTAGACGATGGTCATTTCGCCCGCCCCCATGTCCTTGATCACCCGCTTCATGACCTCGACCGGGCAGGTGGAGCCGGCCATGACGCCGGTACGCAGGCTTGAGGTGTCGTAGCTGTTCTTGTCCATCTCCTCAAACTCGGCGATGAACATGGTCGGCACGCCCAAAAGGGCGTTGCACTTCGAGGCCTGGACGG
>JAJYAX010000147.1 GCA_021779275.1 Deltaproteobacteria bacterium
TGTCAACCAGAAAGACCATTGACTCTTTCGGGTTGCGGGTAAGCGGCCCCGAATTGATATCGATCATCCCGGCGCCGGCGGCCTCGCAGATCCGCACCAGTTTCCTGATCGGTTCCGGGTCCCTTCGCTTAAGGGCATCGGCTACAACCGCATTGGTTATCGTCAGATTATCGGCGACTATATGCACAGCAGGTCCCTTGTTCCTTCTCCGGATGCGGGCGGAGCGCCCCTGTCATTGTTGGTTCAGCATCGAGTTGAAAAAGGCCTGATACTGGTTGGGCAGGGTGCGTTTTTTGGCGGTGATGATATAGAAATTCCGTTGCATCGGCAGACCTTCGACCGGGATCTCTTTGATCTGGTGAAAGGCAAGGCCGTCCTGAATGGCGTATCGGGAGATGATCGAGACACCCAGATCGGATTTGATGGCCTCCTGGATGGCGGCGCTGGAACCGAGCACGGCGCAGATGTCGAGCTGATCGATATCCAGATCCTTCTGGGCCAGGAAGCCTTCGATGGTCTTCCTGGTGCCGGAACCTTCCTCCCGCATCAGGAAAGGGAGTTCCTGGAGTTGCCGGGTGGTGATGGTCGGGCCGATCTTCCGCTTCGTCGAGGCCGCCAGGACCAGTTCGTCTTCGATAAAGGGATGATAGTTTAGCTTTTTTGTGACCATCTTTGCCCCGACAATACCCAGCAGGACCTCGTGGCTGAGCACCGAGTTGACCACCTGGGCGGTGTCGTTGGTTCTGATCTCAAACGAGACACCGGGATGCTGAAGCTTGAAGGCGGCGGCAATCTTCGGCAGGATATAGGTGCCGGGGATGGTGCTGGCCCCGATGATGAGCTCCCCTGATATCGCCTTGCCCGCCGAGCTGACCTCCTCTTCCAGTTTTTTGATATCATCCAGGATTGCCAGCGCCCTCGGATAGAGGATATCCGCCTCCAGGGTGGGCATGATGGAGCGGCCGAGTCGATCAAAGAGCTGACATTCCAGCCGCAATTCAAGGTTACGTATGTGTTCGCTGATGGTCGGCTGGCTGGTATGAAGCAACTCGGAGGCCTTGGTGAAGCTCTTGTGTTTATAGACTGCAACAAAAATTTTCAGATGTCTGGTTTCGATGGCCGAATCCTCTCGGGCTGTAGCGGCCCAGGCCGCTGGTTGTTTCCTGGCGGATACGTGCTGTTCTGGCGCCGGTGGTGGAGATATCTCAGTGTCCCTGCCGCTTCCTTGCGCGGAAGGTTGTGAAGACCTGGAAAAATATAGTGTGATGAAAAGGATTTTCCTAGAGAAAAATAGACCATACCATAAAAACCTCAACCTCCCTCTTTATATATTGACATAATTTCCCCAAGATGGTTGTAAATTCATAACGGCAGGGCTATAATGCCTCAGTTTATTCGGAGGGGCTTGCTCTTTCTTCCGTTTTTCAGTCTGCAGCTCATTTAGTCAGTTAGGATATAGTCCCGGGCGGACAGGATCGCCGGGGTATAAATAGTGTAAGTTTTTTAGGTATGGAGGATCTTGAGCGTTTCGACGGAAGGTGATCGGGCCGTCTTTCACCATTGACGGTTATCGCCTTCAGCATGCTTGCTAACCAAGAACGGGAGTTGCTCAATGGAGAAGACACAGGAAGCAGTACTGGAATCAATCTATCAGAAATGTACGGCCAATGGTGATAATATCATCACGGCCTTGCAGCAGATGCAGAACGAATTCGGCTACGTCCAGGAAGAGGCGGTGAATTGGTACGCGGAGAGAACCAATATCCCGGCCTCGAGATTCTACGGCGTAGTCACCTTCTACGCCCAGTTTCATCTGCAGCCGCGCGGAAAAAATATCATTACCGTCTGTCAGGGAACAGTCTGCCATGTCAAGGGCGCCACCCGGATCATTGAGAAAATTCGTGAGGATATCAAGCTGAAAGAAGGTCAGAAGACCACCAAGGACATGAAATTCACCCTGGAGACCGTCAACTGCGTCGGCGCCTGTAGTATAGCTCCGGTCGTCATCGTCAACGACAAGGTATTCGGCAAGCAAAGTCCGCCAAAGATCACTCAGAACCTCAAAGCCTATAAGGAATAGAACCGTGAACAGCGAAATTACCGTAAATGTGTGTTTGGGCACTGGTGGAATTGCGGCTGGTGCTGAGATGGTGATGGAGGCGTTCCGGCAGGAATTCGAGTCAGCCGGCGTCAAAAATGCCCGAGTGCAGGAACATTGCAAACTCCATAAGGTGGGATGCCGCGGCTTCTGCGCCCGTGATGTGCTTGTGGATGTCACCAAGGGAGAAAACACCTGGACCTACCAGTATATCCAGCCCGAGATGGTGGGGAGGATCGTCAAGGATCATGTGGTGGGCGACAAGCCCATTGATGAGTGGCTGGTCGGCGATGATTACCATACCTTCCATGACAACCAGAAGAAGGTCGTCCTGGCGGATCTGGGCAAGATCGATCCGGAGAGCATTGAGGAGTATCTGGCTGTGGATGGCTACAAGGCCGCCGAGAAGGCCTTGACCCAGATGACTCCGGCGGAAGTTGTCGAGACCATGAAGAAATCCGGCCTGCGGGGACGCGGAGGCGCCGGTTTTCCCACCGGTCTGAAATGGAGTTTCTGTGCCGCCAACCAGGCCGATGAGCGCTATCTCATCTGTAATGCCGACGAAGGCGATCCCGGCGCCTTCATGGACCGCTCCGTCATTGAGGGCAATCCCCATGCGGTTCTTGAGGGCATGATCATCGGGGCCTACGCGATAGGCGCCACCCATGGCTATGTTTATATCCGGGCGGAATATCCCCTGGCCGTCAACCGCCTCTATATTGCCCTGGATCATGCCAGGGAGAAGGGCTTCCTTGGCAAGGGCCTGTTCGGCACCTCTTTTGATTTTGATATCAAGGTCAAACTCGGGGCCGGCGCCTTCGTCTGCGGCGAGGAGACCGCGCTGATCGCCTCCATCGAAGGTGAACGGGGCATGCCACGGGCCAAACCGCCCTTTCCGGCCAACAAGGGACTCTGGGGAAAACCGACGATTATCAACAACGTGGAGACCCTGGCTAATATCCCGCCCATTATCAACAAGGGGGCCGACTGGTTTGCCTCCATCGGCTCGGAGAAGAGCAAAGGCACCAAGGTCATCGCCCTGACCGGCAAGATTAGGAATACCGGTCTGATCGAGATACCCATGGGGACCCCGCTCAAGGATATCATCTTCAATATCGGCGGCGGTATCGAGGGCGACAGGCTGTTCAAGGCGGTCCAGACCGGCGGCCCGTCCGGCGGCTGTATCCCCCAACAGCATATCGATCTGCCGGTTGATTATGAGGGTCTGAAATCGGTGGGCTCGATGATGGGCTCCGGCGGTATGGTGGTCCTGGATGAGACCGACTGTATGGTGAATATCTCCAAATTCTTCCTGGAGTTCACCCAGTCCGAGTCCTGCGGCAAATGTGTTCCCTGCCGGATCGGCACCAAGCGGCTCCTGGAGATCCTGACCAGGATCACCGAGGGCAACGGCAAGAAGGGCGACATCGAACTCCTGCAGGAACTGGCCGAGGATGTCCGGGATTCCAGTCTCTGCGGGCTCGGTATGTCCGCCCCGAACCCGGTCCTGAGCACGATCAAGTACTTCCGCCATGAGTACGAGGCCCATATCAACCACAAGAAATGTCCTGCCAAGGTCTGCAACAAACTGCTGACCTTCTTTATCCGGGAGGATATGTGCGTCGGTTGCGGTATGTGCGCCAAGGCCTGCTCCGTGAATGCGATCACGGGCGAGAAAAAGAAACCCCATCATATCGATTCGTCGATCTGTATCAAATGCGGGTCCTGTTTCGATGCCTGTAAATTCAGCGCGGTCTTGAAGGAATAGCGCCACGCAAAAGGGCCTGTCCACTGACAGGTCCGGTGATCTTGAGGGAATCCCGGCAATGCCTGTGCGGCAGAGGCTGGGATTCCCTTTTTTTTGGATCAAAGGAGGAGATCGTGGTGGACCTTAAAGATCAAAAACAGATTCTGTGAAAAAAACTCTTACAGCCGCCATCCCCAGTAGCGCAGAAAACGGGGGAAATCCCACATGTCGGAATCAGCCCGGCGCCAGAATTTCAGGCTGGTATAAAAGGGGTTCCCGGTATCGGCATAGGCCTTGTCCATGCCGACGAAGAGATCCATGCTGATCAGGCTCAGGGAGAGGGTCTCCCAGGGTTTGATCGCCCCTTTGACATGTCCCTTCAAGATGCCCTCGGCATAATAGAGGCTGGTCGTTCCGGCCATGGTGGGTAAGTGCTCCAGCCGGTCCATGGCCTCGACCGGCATCGGGATTATCCGGAACGGAGGGACGGCAAGATCATGGGCATCCCGGACCTCAAGACCCATGACCCGATGCACCTCCGGCCGGAGATACACCAGAATTTGTGGGGACTTGATCCCCTTGAAATCCAGAAGCGGCGGTAATTGCTCGCCATAAACGTTCAGAATATCACCTGACCAGTCCTGCGGAAAGGCGTCCTCGGGCAGGTATTGGGTGGGGACGATAGCCAGGTAACAGCCGCAGGTATGCACGGTGGTCACCAGAACAGGCAGGTTGTCGGCATTGACGGTCACCACGACTAGGAGGCCGGTATTTTTTCCGGCCGTCAGGTTAAAGGGAATCAGGCTGTAGGGCACCTCGGAGAAATGCACCCGATAGATCAGATTGGTATAGGCGCCCTTGCCGGTGGTGAAGGATCGCCGCAGGAAGTAGACCACCGGCTGCTCCGGATCGATAAAGACCTCCTCAGCGCCCTGACCCTCCTGGCGAACGGCGGGACGCCCGATGCGATTAGAGGTCTCGGTATGGCCGTAGGCCACAAAGGCCGGGGCCCAGCCTGCAGCCGCCGTATCTCCCGATCCGTCGGCCGTATAGACCCAGTGCCGGGACTCCGGCGGCAGGGGCTGGTTGGCGCAGCCGAAGAGCAGCAGCGTGGCGGCGGCAAGGAAAAACCAGTGCATGAATCTTTGTGCAGTGCATACTGCGATTGTCATAGCGGGCCTCCTGGATGCAAAGCGGCGTGAACGGTCCCTTCGGATGGTCAAAGGTCATGGGGCATAGGCGTCGAGCCGGACGTGCCGACTGAAGAATGTCCGGTGTTCATCCTTGCGGTGGCTGACAAAGAGGATGGTGGAGAGCCTTTGGTCGGCAATCTTTTCCAGCA
>JAJYAX010000148.1 GCA_021779275.1 Deltaproteobacteria bacterium
GGCCTTGCGGCATAACCTCGGAGGTATCCAGGTAGACCTGCCCTCCCCAGAGAAATTCGATGCCCAGCAATGCACCTCGTATATAGTCCTGGACCAGGGGCTTTCCTTCAAAAACATGGCTCAACAAAAGCGTATTCTCTTCTATTACCTCCATCCGGATGGAGGGAGGATGATACAGGGAATCCAGGACCATCGCTTTATAGTCCTGCGCCTTCCTGCTCTTCACATAGTACTGCCAGGTCATACGTTCCTTATTCAGACGTTTTCCGGCCACAAAGAGCTTGTGGAGGTCGACGAAATCCTGATCGATAAAGGTGTTGATAAACATCGAGTCGGCGCAATTTTCCCGTACCGAAAAGATATAATCCCGCCCTTTTTCAATGTTGGTGTCGAACCTCCGCCGGGCCGCCGTATCTTTGAGCAACAAAAAATCCATTGATATCCTGCCTTTATTGGCCATATCCTCAAGATAGCTAAAGAGCCGCATCCCCAGCGCATAGGGGTTGAGGCCGACCCGCGGCATTGAGGTCACCTTGGCATTGACGATGGCAAAGTCCACCTCATGACCGCGGATACGATCATCCTGCAGGAAAAGCTCCTCATGCCAATAGCTTGCCCAGCCTTCATTCAGGATTTTCGTCCGGATCTGGGGTTGGAAGTAGAGCGATGTGGACCTGACCACCTCCATCACCGTCAACATCCACTGATTTTCCTCCCTGTTCAGGAATTCCGAATTCTCCATCAGGAACTGGAAGATATCCAGCCTCTCCGCCGGCCTTTCTTTCTTCTTTTGCTTCTCATAAAAAGAATCAAACTCGGAATACCGGCTCTTGACCCCTTCGAGGAAGAGAAACTCGCCATCTTCGGGATGGCGGCGAACAAGATCATTGTATCGCTCCAATTCCTTGATGTAGTCCATTATCGGGACCTTCTTCTCGCTCTGGAGAAAGGTATCGAAATAGAAATCCAGCCCGGACAATTGCTGCCCGTCTTTCTCCCGCGCGTAGTGGGCAAGCTCTTCGAAATATCCGACAAGGTTATCGATTGACCGTGAAAATTCAATGACATAGTCAACCCAGCGCCCCTTCTCCGAACGGAGCTTGGCGATGAGCCGTTTATCGGAGAGGGCGCGGCTGGTGAAATCAAAGTCCCAGGTATGCCGGAAGAAGAGATTGTTCTGGAAAAAATCGATATGGCCGATGACGTGGTAGAAGATCATCACATTCAGCCAGTCGGGATTATTGTCATTGTAATAGGAGATGGCCGGCCGGGTGTTGATCACCGTCTCATAGGGGTTGGAGGGGTAGAGTTCATACCGCCCGCGCTCCCGTAAGACCTCCACATCCTGGACCCAGTAATCATACAGGGTCGGGATCATGATCTTCGGCGAAAGTTCGAGCAGGTCGCGGTTGGTGACGATGTATTCCAGGCTCTCATCCTGGAAGCGCAGCCCCGCCTCCCGGGCCCGTTCCTTACACCCCTCCATGATTCTCTTCGCATGCTGGCTGATCAATTCCATGTCAAATACAGCCCTCCGGATAGAGCCCGCCTGCAACTAACTCTATTGATTATCATTTTTTTACGATATCAGCTTTTTAATCCCTTGAATCAATCGTCCCTCATCGCTTTCCTTGGACATCACATCCAGACGGAGCAGGTTCTTCTTTTCCTCCAGCAGCCCCGATCCCTTGATATATTTTTCCACCTCGCTGCCGCCGCTGACCCCATAGCCGTTTTCGGCAATGGTGATACCCATCCTGCTGACATAGTTCAGCATCTTTTTAAGTTCGGGGAGGGTCTCTTTGCCGGTGGTATCCCAGTCATCGCCATCGGTCCCGTGGAAGACATAGATGTTGTAATCGGGTTCGAGATTTTCCTGTTCGACAATCTTATTGACCAGTTTGTAGGCCGACGCCACCTGGGTTCCGCCGGCCACCCGCAGGTTGTAATAGGTATGGAAATCCGGCACCTCCCTGGCGTCGGTGTCATGAAGAATGAACCGGGACTTGACCTGATTTTCGTACTGATAGGTGAGCCAGGAGTAGATCATCACATGCTGGGCCACCACCAGCTCCGTCGGTTTGCCGCTCATCGAGCCGGAATAATCGCGGACGAAAAAGACCACGGCCTGGGATTCAAAGTCCTTCTCCTTGGAGAGGATGCGGTAGACGCGATCCTTCGGGGAAATCAGGAGAGTATGGGGGTCGGCCGGCACCCCGGGTTGCACCCGGCCGAGAGCGATATTGGTCTGCAGGATGCGCCGGATGGTCGCCTTCTTGTCCAGAACCTGACCGAAGCCTCTGTTTTTATCCGTTAGATCATAGGTGTACTTGGTCAGCGACCTCTTCTTCCCCTTGTCCTTGAGATTGGGCAGTTGAAACATCTCGGTGAGGATGCGGCCCATCTCGTAGGCATCGGATTCGATCTCATGTCCCTCGCCGCCGCCCTGCCCCGCCCCGCCCTGGCCTCCTTTTTCTTCCCTGACCGGCTGCTCGCCGATGACCTCCCCTTCCTCTCCCTCGCCGGCCCCACCTTCGCCTTCACCTTCACCGCCCTCCGCGCCCTCGTCCTCGTCATGGGCGCGGATCTGGTCATGGAGGAGCTTTTCCTCAACGGTTGTCGGCACGACCACCACCTTATCGGCGCCATTCCGGCCCGGTTTGATCATCTTGCCGACCCGGATCTTCCGGGGAAAGCCGTCCTCCTCCCGCTGTCTGTCCCGCTCCAGCAGCTCATCTATGGAATGGGTGGGCGACAGGGAGAGGATGGCGGGACGCAGGGGCTCCTCCAGCATGGCCAGATCATTGTAGTCATAGAGGCCTTTCGGCCGGACATGTCCGATGGGGAAGGAATGGTCAAGATCCTGCCGTTGCGCGGCCAGATCGAGCTCGTACCGGATGAGCCGCTCCTGCTCAGGAGTCAGTCCCTGCTCCCGCAGGCGATGATAGAGGGCCAGCAATTTTTGCATCATGATACGATTCTCACGGGTTCAAGATTTCTCTTTTCAGATCCGCAGTCAGGTCCTCCGGTCAGTTTTCATCCACCTGGGTACAGAAATACTCGATAGTCTTCTGGGCGCAGGTCGTACAGTAGCCCAGCTTATGGAGCATGGTCTCTATCATCCGGTCATAGAGCTTCTGGTTCTCTTCATTGGTCCTGTTGGCCAGGGCGCCGATCAGGCTGCCGGCGCCCGCGATATCGGATTTCAAGCGGACATCGGTCACGGCCTTCACCAGTTCCAGATTATCCATGAAATCATAATCCGGATCCACCGACATCTTCTGGCCGTAGATTTTCCTGATCGAGGTCCGGAAGGACTCCTTCTGCTCCCTGGTCTTCAAGCCCAGGCGATCTTCGATGGAGTCGATATAGCGTTCATCGATCTTCAGGGCCAGCAGTTCGCCCGTCTGCGGATTCTTGTATTTCCACATCTTATCGGCCCCGAGATTTTCCGCGTCGATCCCGATGATCATATTGACATAATGCATCACATCCTTCCGGATCGCCAGCGGTTCATCCATATAGGCATTGAACATCTCGGTCATGATCCGCTCCCGGTAGAGACCCTTGGAGGTCCGCAGGTCGTCGAGGAACTTGGCCCGGTCATTGGGCTCGGAGACATAATCGAGGATCACCCGCTCCAGCGCCCGGAAGACATCGTAGGCAAACATGCACCTGCCCTCGTTGGTCCCCGAATTTTCCAGCATCAACTGCATGGAGCGCCCCAGATTCCGCTGGCCGAGGCCCTTTTGACCAAACCGCTTGGTGATATCCGGATCCTGGTTTAGGGTATCAATCACCTCGGAGAGGGTCTTGATGCTTTTTTCTCCGGCGACCTCACCGGCCGCCAGCTTCATGGTCTCAATCGAGGTCAGCTTCTCGGAGCGGGGCAGCCGGGTCAGGACCGCCGCCACCGACGAGGCATAGTTCAGATTCGGGTCCTGATGCATCATCTCACCCGTCAGTGTGGTCTTGGCCTCGTTGCCGATGGCGTAGGCGGTCAACTGCTTCTGCAGCTTATAGTTGGTGTTGTGCGAGACATAGCAGATACGGCAGCGGTCGATAATCGGCGCCTCCTCCTTTTCAGCCAGGAAGCGGTTGAATTCCGAGTTATTGCTGGTGGCTATGATCAGCGTGTCGATGGGCCATTTATAGCCGTCGATCTCAATGGTCCGGTTCTGGATAATGCCCAGGTAGACTTGGACCAGGTCTTTTTTATTCTTGTAGATCTCATCGGCGAAATGGATGCCGCCCCCGGCGACCCGGGCCAACGCCCCCCGCCGCAGATCGAACCGGTACGGGTTGTTGGTGTCGGTGATATGGAGCAGGCGCTGGATGGATTCCTCACCGAGGAGATCGACCGCCGACGAGGTGATCTTGTCTTTGGCCGGGTACTTCCCGGTCACGGTGCCCAGGCTCTCGGTCAGGGGCACCGGGACGATCTCTATATACTTCAGCATCTCGTCCAGGTTCCCATCCGCCGCATTCCGGATGTCGTTCCAGATATAGGTGGAACAGGCGGCCAGCGGCCGGTAATTGTCGTACCACCTCTCCAGTTCCTTATCGGTGAGACGATAGCGTTTGGCCAGATAGTCCTTGGACTGGCCCATATCCTCATGGGTGTTCATGGCCAGGATCATCGGATCTTCATAGGTCTGGGATTCGGCAATCTTGATATGACCGTAGTTGCCGATCTTATCCAGATCCACGAAACGGAAGGTATATTTCCGGTTCTCAGGCAGAGAGAGAAAATTGCGGTACAGGGAACAGAGATACTCAACCAGAAAGGTCTTGCCATTGCCGGGCTCGCCGACCAGGACAAAGGCCATCTCCTTTGAGGAACCGCCCTCCGAGGCATCCTTGACGAAGGAGACCAGGGAGTTGATCTCGTCATACATGCCGATGATATGCTTCCTCCCTTCCCGGAATATCCTGAAATCAAAGGTGGTCTTCCCATTAACCACCACCTTGTCGATATCCTTCTCAAGGATCATCCTGGTCACGGCCTGGAATGCATTCTCAAAGGCGCGTTCACCTTTTTTGACCGCTGCAATATGCTGATGAAGTGTGGAATTTTTGCCCTGTACCATCATGCCCTCCTCCAGAAGGTAATGTTATAGTCTTCATCCCTTTTCTCTATTATCGTCACGATCAGGCAGTAAATTCAAGGGTTGATTCCCTTT
>JAJYAX010000149.1 GCA_021779275.1 Deltaproteobacteria bacterium
GAAGACCAGGACGTAGCCTACGGAGTTTTTGTTGTCATCCTCCAGCCGGGTGAAGTTGACCAGCAGGGAATAGTTCTTCTGCATGATCGTCAGCCGCAGGTGCTGTTCGACGGTGGTCTTGCCGGTGATGTTCAACTCATCGATGAACCCGTCGATGATCCGGGCCTGATCCGGTGAGAGGGTATCCTGAAATCGTTTCGCGATATAGTTGTTCTGGTCGATGTTTAGAAGTTTTTCAGCGAAATGATTGATGGTTGTAATCCGGCCGTTGTTGTCCAGGGATATGACGCCTGCCGATACATTCTGGAGGATAATCTCGGTGTAGCGCCTCCGTTGTTCCGATTCCTGGGAACTGGCACGCAGGGCCTTGTAGGTCTCCGCCAGTTTTTTATTGCTGGTATTCAGGTTCCTGGTCATCTGGTTGAAGGAGTCCACCAGCATGCCCAGTTCGTCGTCGGAGCGGGACTCAATGGAAAATTCCAGGTCTCCTTCGGCGATTCTTTTGGTGGCGAGCACCAGTTTGTCGACGGGTTCCGTGATGCCTTTTGAGATGTAAAACCCAAACCAGATGGCTGAAAAAATAATGAGAAGGGTGACGATCAGAAGGACGATCAGGAGCCAGAATTTAAAGGGTTCTTTCAAAAATTTCATCTGTCTGTACCCTTCGATCCCCTGGGAGATGGCCGTCATCTGGGCCAGTCTCTCCGCCTTGACCAGAAGGGAGGTGACCAGTACCGCCTTGTTCTTCTCGTTTTTGCCGATGATAACCGGTCTGAGGCAGCGGACCAGATCGCCCCTGACGCTCTCCTGGATGATCGTCTGGCTTTCATGCTGTCTCCGTATCTTCTGCAGGGTGTCGGACGGGATCCTGGGCAGGTTCATGCCGCGAAGATCGGGCCCTACCACCTCAATCTCCAGATTCTTGTCGTCGGTGATCAGGGTGATGCTGTCCGGGCCGTTAATCGGATTGAAGGCCAGGATGTTTTCCAGCGTCCGATTGATGGTCTCTGAATCGTAGGAGGAGAGTTTGAGATCACTGAGGCGGACGCTGATGCCGTCGCTCATCCGGATGACCTGATCCTTGGTGTCGTGCAGGATGGATTGGGCAAGTTTGAGCGATTGCTGCAGGGATTTTTCAATGCTTGAGTTGAACCAGTAATCCATGCTGGTCGAGATAAAGCGCAGGGCGACGAAAAAGAGAAGAATGGTCGGGATGAGCGACAGCGAGATAAAAGAAACCACGAGCTTGGTTTTCAGTTTGGTTCCCAGGACCTTCTGGTAGCGTTCAAACAGCAGTTCCGCAAGATTGCGAAGAACCAGAAAGAGAACCAGCAGGACCAGCAGCACGTTGGCGTTGATCAGCGCAAAGATCAGGATATTGCTGTTGATCGGCAGCGAGACTTCGATATTGAAGAGAAGCTTCTGCAGCCAGACAAAAAGAGGGATCAGCCCCAGGCAGATAAAAATGACCTTCCGTATCATCCGTTTTTTCCACTGGCGCTGCTCGGGCGACATGGTCGGTCTGCCCACCGGATAGGGTGTTTTCTGCTGGTTGTCTTCTGTTCCCACTGAAGGAGTTTTCATAGGTAACGGGCTGCTTAATACGTGAAATCAGTGGAGTACCAGTCTGTCTCGATATCCCACCAGGAGATAAACGGGATGACATGGTGCAGACCCATGGGAAGTGTTTTTTTAGAGAGATCGGCCCTGATCCGAAAGGTGTAGGCGGCGTTGGGGATCAGTTTGGAGAGTTCGATGACCTTCAATCCATTGATCTCCGCCATTGCCTTTTGGGCCTCGGCAAGAGACTGGAAGGTGAAGGTTTTTTGGCGCGTTTCTTCCAGGTCGACCTTGTATGTCTCCTTCAGGGTATCGTATTTCAGTGTATGCTCGAAGGACATCTCGATAATCCGTTCATCGGTCCAATTTTTTCTCACCCTGTTCAACTCGACAAAAAATGTGAACTGAATGGGGATTCCGTTGTGGAGTCCCTGGAGCATTTCCTCCGAGAAGCCGTTCTTCAGTTTTCCGAAGACCAGGAGATTGGTCTCGGAGGGTGTAAGAATAATGTCGGAAAAGCGCCGGTCTTTTTTTTCGATGGCAACTGACGATGAAACCTGAACGGTGAAAAGGAGCAGGAAAAGGATAAGAAGAAAGGACGAAAACTTTCGAGGCATGATCTCTCTATATCTCTCTTGAGCACGAAAATAATTTTCTGTGGAATGGGGTGCATGGAGACTGTCAGCTTCAGGCACGGGGCCGAACAGGTCCTGTAAATGGATGTAATTTACCTGATAATGGTCTTTGTGTCCATTCCTTGTTCCTGCTGGGGGCTTCATTTTCTTAGATGCCTCCTCTCTTGACATTAGGGATGATCGGTACTACATATGTGCATATGACCGTTAGAGTGGCTGGCGGTTTGTCCGGGATTCCGGGAAGAATACTACTAAGAATACTGAGGGATTATAATGCGTGTGGCAATTCCAAGCAATGCTCCGGGGGGACTGGAGGCGAAACGTTCTGAACATTTTGGTCATTGTGATATCTTCACCGTGGTGAATCTGGACGGGAAGGCGGTTACCGGCGTCGAGACGGTGGACAATGCCGGACATGAGGCCGGCGGCTGTCTGGTCCCCGTAAAAATATTGCAGGATGCAAAGGTGGATGCAATTGTTGTGGCCGGGATGGGCGCCCGTCCGATGATGGGTTTCAGTCAGGCGGGGATCACCGTGTACTATGCCGATCCGAACCGGATTCTCGATGTCGGTTTGGCAGTTGAAAATCTGACAGCCGGTAATTTACCCATTATGCGCAGCGATCAGGCCTGTACGGGTTCCGGTAATTGCCAGCATTGACCGATGGCAGCTTTTCTATGATACCCTTCCTTCATGTAATTGCTTTTTTCTGCCGGGAACGGTATAAAGACCAACATGGAGATCCAATCGACTGAAATACCTTTCAGGACAGGGTCGTATGGTAGGCACTCTCCGGGGTAACACGTTGTCAGCAAGGTCGCCTGATGTTCAAGGGGCCGGCAACACCCTGGAGGGTGGTTTTTTTTGCAGTACGTTGTGCTATTTTGTGGTATAGATAAATAACTAACTGTTCCTGAACGATTTATCTGTAAGTCGGCAGGTTTCTCGGAAACCTGATCAATCGTATTTCTGGAAAGAAAGAGACTATGTCACCAAGACCGAAAAAAATCAGGCACTGTGAAGGCGAATTCTGCGGCCGGGCCTTTAAGATAACCGGGACACCGCTGCAGGAACTCAGGAAGATAGATCTCTACCGGGATGAGCTGGAGGTCCTTAGGCTCTGTGACCGGGAAGGTCTGACCCAGGAGGAGGCCGGTCTGCGGATGGGGGTGTCCAGGGGAACGATTCAGCGCATCATCACCATTGCCCGGAGAAAGACGGCCGAGGCCCTCTCCGATGGCTGCGCGCTGATCTTTGCCGATGACAAAAAAGAGGAAGAGTGACGGCCTGGAAGCATATCCGGGTTGTCCGCGCCTGACGATTGCCGCCTGCGCGGCCGTCTCTTTGAGCGCAACTCTTTGACGTAACCTTAAATATTTTCCCGGGTCTTGTGAAAGGTGACGGCCGGCCATTTTTCCATGAAAAAGTTCAGCATCCATTCGCTCTGGGCCAGATAGGTCAGAAAGCCTTCGGCGTCCCGGGCCAGGGTTGACTGGTTTTTGCCCTCAAATTCCGCCATCTTCTTCTTATCGTCACAGCTTACCCAGCGCGCCGCCTGGTAATCGACAGGCTCATAGACCGCCTCGACGCCATATTCGTTCTTCAACCGGGCCATGGTCACCTCGAACTGCAGCACGCCGACCGCGCCCATCACATAGTCGGACCCGATCAGCGGCCGGAAGACCTGGATGGCTCCCTCTTCGGCCAGCTGCACCAGTCCCTTCTGCAGCTGTTTCATCTTCAGCGGATTTTTCAGCAGGACCCGGCGGAAATGCTCGGGGGCGAAGTTCGGGATTCCGGTGAACTTCAGCTCTTCTCTGGGGGTGAAGGTGTCGCCGATCTTGATCGTACCGTGGTTGTGCAGGCCGATGATGTCGCCCGGCCAGGCCTCCTCGATATTGGCCCGGTCCTGGGCCATGAAGATGGTGGCGTTGGCCAGGGTGATATCCTTGCCGATCCGGTGATGCCTGACCTTCATGCCCCGGGTGAACTTGCCGGAACAGATCCTGAGGAAGGCGATCCGGTCGCGGTGGGCCGGGTTCATATTGGCTTGGATCTTAAAAACAAAGCCGGAAAAATCCTCTTCATTGGGATCGACGTCCCTGGTCACGGCGGCGCGTGGACTGGGGGGCGGGGCTAGTTCGACAAATCCGTTCAGCATCTCCTGGACGCCGAAGTTGTTGACGGCGCTGCCGAAGAAGACCGGGGTCTGGGAGGCGCTCAGGTAATGGTCGTACTCAAAGGGGTTGGCGGCCCCGGCCAGAAGCTCCAGGTCCTCCCGCAGCTCATCCGCCTGCCTGCCCAGCAGCTGGTCCAGGCGCGGATCGGAGAGATCGGCGATGGTGATGATATCCTGGGGGCGGCTCTCCTGTCCGGGGGTGAAGAGGTTGAGCCGTTTTTCGCGGATATTGTAGACGCCCTTGAAGGTCTTGCCCATGCCGATGGGCCAGGACAGCGGGGTGCATTCGATCTGCAGCTTTTCCTCGATCTCGGCCATGATCGAAAGCGGGGCGATGCCCTCCCTGTCCAGCTTGTTGATAAAGGTGATAAGCGGGGTGTTGCGCATCCGGCAGACCTCCATCAGCTTCTCGGTCTGGGACTCGACGCCCTTGGCGTTGTCGATGACCATGATGGCCGAATCCACGGCGGTCAGCACCCGATAGGTATCCTCGGAGAAGTCCTGATGGCCGGGGGTGTCCAGCAGATTCACCTCGTAGTCGCGGTAGGTGAACTTCATCACCGAGGTGGTGACCGAGATGCCGCGCTCGCGCTCGATGGCCATCCAGTCGCTGGTGGCCTTCCTCTCGATCTTGCGGGACTTCACCGCGCCTGCCAGATTGATGGCCCCGCCATAGAGGAGGAGCTTTTCGGTAAGGGTGGTCTTGCCGGCATCGGGATGGCTGATGATCCCGAAGGTCCGCCGCTTGGCTACTTCCTGTTCGAGCTGTTTACTCATAATATACTGTTTAA
>JAJYAX010000150.1 GCA_021779275.1 Deltaproteobacteria bacterium
CTTCAGCCTCCTCTTTGCCCTGCTCACACTTATCGCCGTGGTCCTGATGATCCCGATCTTCATAACCTACGTGGAGACGGGGCTGGTCCCGCGCTTTCCGACGGCCATTCTCTCCACGGGGATCATGATCCTGGCCTTTTTGAGCCTGGCCTGCGGCTTTATCCTGGATATGGTTACCCTGGGCCGCCGCGAGCTGAAACGCCTCTACTATCTCTCCATCCCGGCGCCGGGCCGGGAGAGAAAATCGTAATCACCCGGCAGGGAGGAAAAGACCATGACCAGCAGAATTACAGCAGTACGGGCGATGGAGATCCTCGATTCCCGCGGCAACCCGACCGTCCGCGTGTATGTCGATCTTGACGACGGGACACACTCGGCGGCCTCGGTCCCCTCCGGGGCAAGCACCGGGGAGAATGAGGCCATTGAACTCCGGGACGGTGATAAGACGCGGTACCAGGGCAAGGGCGTTCTGCGGGCGGTTGCCAATGTCAACATGAAGATCGCCCCCGAGCTGATCGGCATGGATGTCACCCGGCAGGTGGATATTGATCGCCGGATGATAGAGATGGACGGGACGGTGAATAAGTCGTCCCTGGGTGCCAACAGCATCCTCGGGGTGTCCATGGCGGTGGCCCGGGCGGCGGCCATCTCCTGCCGGATGCCCCTCTACCGCTACCTGGGCGGCAGCGGGGCCAGGCGTATTCCGGTGCCGGCGATGAATATCATCAACGGGGGAGAACATGCCGATAACAGCGTCGATATCCAGGAATTCATGGCGGTCCCCCTGGGGGCGGTAACGTTTGCGGAAGGACTCCGCTCGGTGGCCGAGACCTTCCATACCCTGAAAAAGATTTTGAAATCCCGGGGGCTGGCCACCAGTGTCGGTGACGAGGGCGGTTTTGCCCCGAATCTTGCGAGCAATGAGGCTGCCCTGGAGATCATCATCCAGGCCATCGAACAGGCGGGGTACCGGCCGGGAGAGGATATCGCCATCGGCCTTGACAGCGCGGCCAGCTCCTTTGCCACCGATGTTCCCGGCCGGTATAACCTGATCTGGTCGGGGGCGGGAGAGATGAGCTCGGCCGATCTGGTCGCCCTGGGTGAACAGTGGGCCGGCAAATACCCGATAGTCTCCTGGGAGGACCCCCTGGCCGAAAACGACTGGGAGAGCTTCAAGGATTTCACCCGCAAGGTGGGCGACAGGATAGATATCGTCGGCGATGATATCTTTGTGACCAACACCCTCTATATCGACCGGGGGATCAGGGAGATGGCCGCCAATTCGGCCCTGATCAAACTCAACCAGATCGGCACGGTCTCGGAGACCATCGATGCGGTGCGGATGTGCCGGGATGCCGGCTGGCGGTATTTCATCTCCCACCGTTCCGGTGAGACCGAGGATACCTTCCTGGCCGATTTTGCGGTGGCCATGGATGGCGGGCAGCTGAAGACCGGCTCGGCCAGCAGGAGCGAGCGGATCGCCAAATATAACCGCTTGCTGGAGATTGAGCAGGAACTGGGCGGCAAGGCACTGTATTATTGGAAATAGGGAGCCAAGCCAATCGAATTGATTGTACGGATACTTTTCTGCTCTCCTTTCCTTTTCAACGCTCTCCTCTGAAAATTTCATCCTTCCTCCTCTCTCAGGATTGACAGGTGAGAAAGAATACGTATATCTTTGGCCAATACGTATTCTTTCCCGGAGGTCCTTCCATGACAAAAAAAGTGACAGTCAGCATACCCGACCTTCTCCATGCAAAGATGGAAAAATGGAGACGGTCCTTCAATCTGTCAAAAATGCTCCAGGACGCCATTGCTGAGGCAATTCAGCGCAAGGAGGATTTTCAAAAAAGGATCCAGGGCGACCTGGATCTCTGCGAAATTATTGACAGGTTGAAACGGGAAAAAGAACATTCGGAGGGAAACTATTTTGCAACGGGCAGGCTCGACGGGATAGCCTGGGCAAAAACCGCCCATTATGAAGATATTCAGTACGCCCTGGGCTGGGAGGATCTGGACAACGCCGCCAAGGACAATGTCCTGGGGGGATACTTTGTCGAGAAGATTGGAAAGATACAGCGGAAAGACGCGCGGCTGGAAGGGATTGATGAGTATATCCGGGTCTATCTGACGGGATGGAAAAAGGGACTTTCTGACTTCTGGGACGAGATAAAGGAAAAGCTGTAATTCTGCAGGCCTGACCGGAAATATCCAAGGGGAGACACCCGATGCGGGAAAATGAACAGTGTTTGGGGATTGATGTGGGCTCCGTGGCCATGGGCCTGGTCGAAATCAACAGCCGGCGGGAGGTGACCCATACCGCCTACTGTTTCCACCATGGGGATATTGCAGGCTCCCTGCGCAGGCTCCTGACCGGGTTTGACCTGTCCGGGATCACATCCGTCGCCGCCACCTCCTCAACCCCCGAGGCGGTGGCGGCGTCCAGGCGGTTCGACAATCAGATAGCCATGATCACCGCCGCCCGGTTTTTCCATCCGGAGATGCGGGGGCTGCTGGTTGTCGGCGGGGAGAAATTCAGCCTCTGCACCTTTGACGAAGACGGGAATTACCTGGGCTCCACAACCAACACCTCCTGCGCCGCCGGGACCGGCAGCTTTCTCGATCAGCAGGTGGGGCGTCTCAAACTGACCGGGATCAACGAGTTAAGCGAAATCGCCTGCGCGAGTTCCGGGAACTGTCCCCGCATAGCCTCGCGCTGCGCCGTCTTCGCCAAGACCGATCTGATTCATGCCCAGCAGGAAGGCTATCAGCTGGGCGAGATCGGCAATGGCCTCTGCCTGGGTCTGGCGAAAAATATTGTCGATACCGTTTTCAGCCCTGGGGCGCCCCGGGGCGAGATTGTCTTCTGCGGCGGGGTATCGAAAAACAGGGCCGTGGTCGGGCATATCGAGAACCTAATCGGGACCCCGGTCGTGACAACCGGCCACGGCCATCTCTATGGGGCCATGGGGGCGGCCCTGGAGATGCTGGCTGAACTGCAGGCAGGTCCAAAAGAGAATTGCCAGCCAATGAGACTTACCTCGGCCGATGATCTTCTGGTGCGCCACGAGAAGGGAAAAAGTTACTTTTTTGAACCTCTGGCCCTGCGACTCTCCGACTATCCCGATTTCAGCAGCTTCGAGAAGTACGACTTTGGCCGGCAGACCGGCAATCCGGTTGAGGTCGATATCTATCGGGAGATTAAGGACGGGGAAGAAGCGAAGCTGTATCTGGGGCTCGACATCGGCTCCACCAGTACCAAGGCCGTCCTGATGGAGGATAATCGGGAGGTCCTGGTCGGTCTGTATACCCGGACGGCGGGAAGACCGCTGATCGCGGTGCAGCAGATCCTGCGGGCCGTTGATGATATCATCACCCGCAAGCGGGCTGATTTCAGGATACGCGGATGCGGGACCACCGGCTCGGGGAGGAAATTTATCGGCCGGATCATCGGCGCCGACGCGGTGATCGATGAGATCACCGCCCATGCCAGGGCCGCCTGCCAGCTGGACCCTGGGGTGGATACCATCATCGAGATCGGCGGCCAGGACGCCAAGTTCACCACCCTGAAAAACGGCAGGGTCACCTCGTCGACCATGAATAATGTCTGCGCCGCCGGCACCGGATCGTTTATTGAAGAACAGGCGGCCAAGTTCGGCTGTCCCATCGGGGACTTCTCGGCCAGAACGGAAAATGTCAGGGCGCCCATGGCCAGTGACCGGTGCACCGTCTTCATGGAAAGGGATATGAACCACCACCTGAGCGAAGGCTATGCGGTCAATGAGGTGCTGGCCTCCGCCCTGCATTCGGTCCGGGAGAATTATCTGCGCAAGGTTGCCTGCGAGAAGAATATCGGTAAGGTGATCTTTTTTCAGGGGGCGACCGCGAAGAACAAGGCCCTGGTCGCGGCCTTTGAGCAGCGCCTGCAGAGGCCGCTCATTGTCTCCAGATTCTGTCATCTCACCGGCGCCCTGGGGACGGCCCTTCTCCTGCAGGATGAGGATGCCGGGGCCGGTACGGCCTTTAAGGGGATCCGCCTGTATGAAAAGGAGATACCCATCGCCACGGAGGTCTGTGAACTCTGCAGCAATCATTGTCGAATATCGGTGGCGGAGGTCCTGGGGGAAAAGGTCGCCTATGGCTTTCTCTGCGGCAGGGACTATCAGACCAGGACCTATGTGAAAAAGACCTCGTCGGCCTTTGATCTCCTGCGGGAGAGGAGGAAGGTCGCCTGGACGGCTAAGGCTCAGGACCACGCAGGAGAGATAACCATCGGCATCCCCGCCGCTGTCCATCTCGTCGATGATCTCGATTTCTGGAGAAAATTTTTCGATCTCCTCGGGATCAACACGATCAGCGGCGAGGAGGACAATGATGCCTTGAAGAAGGGCAAGAATCTCAGCCGGGCCGAGTTCTGCGCACCGGTTACGGCGATGCACGGTCATGTGCATGCCCTTCTCGAAAAGGCGGACTACGTGTTTCTGCCCTTTTATCTGGAAAACAAGGATAAGGAGGCGCGCCGGCAATACTGTTACTATACGCAGTTCCTGCCCTCGCTGGTCTCCACCGCCCAGAAAGGGCGGCAGGGCAGATTGCTGACCCCGATTATCAGATATCTCTATACCTCCTTCCATACCCGGATTGAGCTGTACCGGATGCTGAAGGGAGTGACGAAGAGACCTCTCAGCTACCTCGAGATCTCGTCCGCCTTCGACCAGGCCTCTGCCTTCGATGGTGCCCGCAGGCTCAAACTCAAGGATCTCTATCGTGAGCGGAGCGGTCTGTCCGCCGACGTGCGCGTCGTTCTTCTGGGGAGGCCGTACACGGTCCTGTCGCCGGCGATGAACCGCGGGATACCCCGGATTTTCACGAGCCTGGGGATTGACGCCTACTACCAGGACATGCTCACCTATGAGAAGTATCAGGTCGGCAATATCGCCCCCTTGCTGAACGAACTGCACTGGGAGCATGCCTCCCGGATAATTGCGGCGGCCGAGATCCTCGCCAGGGAAAAGGGGGCCTATCCGGTCTATATAACGTCGTTCAAATGCTCTCCGGACGCCTTTGCGCTTGAGTATTTCAAGTCCATCATGGAGGCCCATAACAAGCCCTATCTGATCCTGGAAATCGATGAGCATGATTCGAGCGTCGG
>JAJYAX010000151.1 GCA_021779275.1 Deltaproteobacteria bacterium
AGCCCCCTAGACGAAGGCCCGTCGCCCGCCTTCAGCCGGCTGCTCCGGACCGCCGAACCCGGCCCGGACCCGGCCCAATCTGCGGAGACGACCAAAACACCGTTGGAGACGCCGGTACAGGGACATGGACTGCAGGTCATCGGCCAGTTCCGCGACCTCTATATCTTCTGCCAGTCGGGCGACGGCCTGGTTATTATCGACCAGCATGCGGCCCATGAACGGCTGCTCTTTGAAAGGCTGCGCGGCCAGTTCCTGCAGGGGAGGGTGGCAAGCCAGGGCCTGCTCTTCCCGGTCACGGTGGAGCTCTCCCTCCTCCAGTCCCGGCTGGTGGAAAAAAACGCCGCCGAGATTGAGCGCCTCGGCTTCTCGGTCCGGGAGTTCGGCGGCAACACCCATATCATCTCCGCCGTCCCGGCGCTTACCGGGGCATGCGAGCCGGGCCGACTTTTTCTCGACATCCTGGAGCGCTTCGGCGGCGATACAGGCTATCACGCCAACGCCGGCCGGCTGGAGGATATCCTGGCCGACATGGCCTGCAAGGCCGCCGTCAGGTCCGGAGACAGGCTGGCGCCGGAGGAAATCGACGCCCTGCTGAGCCGGATGGCCGCAGCCGATCTCTTCTCCCACTGTCCCCATGGCCGTCCGGTGATCAAACATTTCCAAGCGGAGGAGATAAAAAAATGGTTCTATCGCCCCTAAGGGCCTGTCCACAGCCCCTCTCCCCTTTTCTGCTCCTGCTGCTGTCCGCCCTGCTCTTTGGCGGCTGCGCCAGGGTACAGGCGCCATCCCAGAGTATGATGTCGTCGGGCCGCGTCATGGAGACCACGGCCTACTGCGGAGAATCCGGCTGCGGCATCTGGGAACGGGGCAGCTCCAGATATCTGAAACTGGATTTCTGGAACCGGTATTATTCAGGCCCCGGGGCCTTGACCGGTCAACCCTATTCGGGATTGACGGCCCATGGCACCACCCCGCATGAACCGAGAGAGTGGCTGTTTGCACGAGACGGGACGATAGCCGCCGACACCAAATACTATCCCTTCGGCACCCGAATGTATGTGCCGGGCTACGGCTGGGGCTTGGTCGAGGACCGGGGGAGCGCCATCAAGGGGCCCAACCGGCTCGACCTCTACTTTGAAGGCCTGGAAGAGGCAAAACAATGGGGCCGAAGACGGCTCCGGGTCTATATAGAACGTCCATGAACACCGGCAAACACATCCTAATCATCGGCGGCGGGCTGGCAGGCTGCGAGGCCGCCTGGCAGGCAGCGGCCCGCAACTGCCGGGTCCGGCTATACGACATGAAACCGGCACGATTCAGCCCGGCCCACAGCTCCGCCCATCTGGCGGAGCTGGTCTGCAGCAACTCGCTGCGCGCAAGCGACATCGGCTCGGCGGTGGGACTGTTGAAAGAGGAGATGCGAGGCCTGGATTCCCTTCTCATGCGGGCGGCCGAGGCGACAGCGGTGCCGGCGGGCCGCGCCCTGGCCGTGGACCGGGAGCTGTTCGCCGCCCGCATCACCCAAATCATCGAAGAGCATCCCCTGATCACGGTCGTCCGCGAGGAGATCACCGAACTGCCGCCCGCCGCAGGCATCCCGGTGATCCTGGCCACCGGCCCACTCACCTCCGAGGCCATGGCGGCCTCCCTGGCCCGGCTTACCGGCCGGGAGGGTCTGGCCTTCTACGATGCCATTGCCCCCATCGTCTTGGCCGATTCGCTGGACAGGGATATCATCTATCAGAAATCCCGTTATGACGACGGACCGGGCGATTACCTGAACTGCCCCATGGACAAGCCGACCTATCGGCACTTTATCATGAAGCTGCGCGAGGCCGAGTATATGCCGCTGCAGGATTTCGAGGAGGCGAAATATTTCGAGGGCTGTCTGCCCATCGAGGTGATGTGCGCCCGCGGCGAGGACACGCCGCGCTTCGGGCCAATGAAACCCGTGGGGCTGCCGGACCCGAGGACAGGCCGGGATCCGTACGCGGTGGTCCAGCTCCGCCGGGAGAACCGGGAGGGCAGCCATTACAATATGGTGGGTTTCCAGACCAAGCTGACCTACAGCGAACAGAAGCGGATCTTCCGGCTGATCCCCGGGATGGCCGGGGCGGAGTTCGCCCGCCTGGGCTCCATTCACCGCAACACCTTCGTCTGCGCCCCGGAGGTCCTCTGGCCCACCCTGCAGATGAAGGCCCGCCCGGATATCCTGCTGGCAGGCCAGCTCTCCGGGGTGGAAGGCTATGTGGAATCCACAGCCATGGGCCTGCTGGCCGGGATCAATGCGGCACGAATCCTGTCGGGCAGGCCTCCCGTGGTCCCGCCGCCGGAAACGGCTCTGGGGGCGCTGACCTGCCATCTGACCCAAAGCGACCCCCGGCATTTTCAGCCGTCCAATATCAACTTCGGGCTTTTTCCGGCCCTCGAAGGGAAGACGCCGAAAAAGCAGCGCGGAACGATGCGGGCCCAGATCGCCCTGGCGGCCCTTAAAAAGTGGCGGGAAGAGGCTGAAGGCTGAATTCCGGCTTCTGACTCCTGAATTCTATTTCCCTTCCTCCTCCACAAACCCCCAGTAGGGATAATCGAGGGTATAGCGGCCGACCAGGCCGGGGCTGTGCTCCCGGCTGGCCACCAGCCAGAGCAGGTTGCTGCGCTCGACGCCGCCTCCATCTGTTCCCAGTCCGGAAAGAGGACCATCGCATTGTCGGCGCTGTATTCGATATCCCCCGACCCCTTGAAGACGCCCAGATGCGGCGTCTCCTTATACGATCCCTCCAGCCCGCGGGTCAGCTCCGAAATCACCAGGAAGGAGACCTGCAGCTCATCCCGGATGGATTCAAACTGCCGGAGCCAGGCGTCGATCCCGGAACGCCGCTCGGAGAGGTCTTTGAAGGGCAGCTTATGGAGACTGTCGATGACGACCACCGTATATGCGGAGCGGGTCTCATGCCGGATAAAATCGATATGACGCCGCATGATCTCCGGGGTCAGTTTCCGGTCATTGATCACCCGGAAGGAGAAGAGCATCTTTTTGAAGTCCCGGCAGGCCTGCTCATAGCGCTGCCGTTCCGGCGCGGACCAGTCCTTCATCCGGATGCGCTGGGTGGACAGCCGGCTCAGCCGGGAGAGCGTCCGTTGATAGATCCTCTGCCGGCCGTTTTCAAAGTCATAATAGAGGACTGGTATCCCCTTCCTGGCCATCTCGCTTGCGATCTGGATCATAAAGGACGACTTGCCGACCTTCGGAGCCCCGCCGATGACGTTGATCCCATGTATCCCTTCCAGGGCCGTATCAAGTCTGGCAAACCCCGAGCACAGGGCACCATACTCATCACCCGTCTCCCGGGCCAGGTTGTCAAAGAACCGGATCTCCTCTCTTTTCGGGCTGGCAAAGGGAGAAAATGCCCGGGAGGCCGAGATCATCGTCGAGACCACGCTGCGAAACCCCCTGTCCTTGTCCCTGGCCAGCTGCCAGAGGCTGTAATTCCGGGACAGGCCGCCTGGCCAGTTGAACAGACGAACCTTATAGCCGATTCGCGCCGCCAGCCCCCTGGCCGAGGTCTCTGACTCGGCAGTATTGACCATGGCGATAAAAAGCGTATCGATGAAGGCAAAGCGGTCGGGATCCACGGCCTCCAGGGCCTGGCAGTCGGGAACGGCGACACCCGGAAAACCCAGTTGTTTCAGGGTCAGCAGGTTATCCTCTCCTTCGCAGAGAAAAAGGCTGCCGTTCTCACACCGTTCGATATCCTGGACATTGAAGAGCTGAAACCGCTCCGGGAACAGGCGCTCATCGCCGTGCCAGAAAAAATCCGCCGCCTTGCCGGGAAAGACGCAGCGCGCTGCATAGCAGTTGCCGTCCGCCTGGACATACGGATAGACCAGATAGCGGCCGTTAAAGCCAATGCGCATCTCGCTCAGGGCCGCAGCCGAGACACCCGCCTGCGCAAAACGGGCCAGGATCTCCGGGGTCATCCGGTCCTGATAATTCTTGATCTCGGTATTGATATTCTGCACCGGATACCCGGCCGCAAGCAGAAAGGGCTCCCGGTCCGGATCAAACCCGGGGGCCAGGACGGGATCGATGCCTGCAAGCCGGGTAAACCAGAGGGGAAATCCCCCGGGGACACAGCGGTTCAGGCACCGGAAATAACCATGGAAGAACCCGTCTTTGTTCAAATAAACGATTATTTTCCCGGGAGCATCCAAGCCCTTTTGCAGGCAGAAGGGGCAATCGGCCGACAGAATATTGCCCTCCAGACGCCCGGCAGGCAGATGCATCGTGTAAAATTGCCGGATCGGATCGCTAGCCTCAGTCATGGCAAAGGCTCCTGAGTAAAAAGATACCGGCCCCGGCGCCCGCTACATTGCCTTTTTCTCGGCATCGATGATCCTCTGAAAATCCTGCTTCCGCATGGGCTGATCAAAACGGACATGGGCTGAATATTCGTTATGCATGACCCGGTGGGGGCGAACCGCAACGACCGTCCCCTCAGCATTGACAGCCACTCCGGAGGCGGCCAGTTCCGCGGGCAGAACAACCCGAACGGTTCTTCCCAACAGGAGACGCGCGCTTTCCCTCTGTATATGAATGAAAAAGGAAAGTCCGCAGAGAGAGATATCCGTCAGGTCGCCTCTGGAGGCGATGCCCGTTTCCTTGCCGTGACGATCAAGGAGGTTCATGGTCACACGGCCGGAAACCGCAACCCTGTCGTCTCCTCTCCGGTCTCTTCCGGTTTTCAACAAAGCGTCCTTAAGCCCTTCAAACCTCATACAAAAATCATGCAATTTTGATTCCAGCGCCGGATATTCCTTCTGCCAGTCTTTCATTTTTTCCAATGCCAATATGGAAATCTCCGCCTGTCCCATGGAGGCGACATCAATCGTCCAGACGGAGGCGTTGAAAAATGCCCCGGCTCCGACGACCTCCCCTCGTCCCATAATTTTGACAAGAATTTCGGCATCGTTTTCAGTATACGAGAGTTTTACCCTGCCGCTGTTGATGAAATAGAGACAGGGGCGTATCTCCCCCTGCTTGACAAGAATCTCCTCCGCCGAACAGTATTTATGTTCAAAGGAATAATACAAGGCGTTGAACTCTTCCGTTGTTAAAATATCATACAGCGAAAACCACGCCTGCAGATGATC
>JAJYAX010000152.1 GCA_021779275.1 Deltaproteobacteria bacterium
ACCCGCCGGGAAGGAACTCCAGTATCTGGATGCATATAAAAAAGATCTTCCCGAAGAGGTCTTTACGACTCCTCTCACACCACCGAGTACCAATAGTCCTGGCGGTCTGCGGGCAAATCTGCAAAAGGCCCAGAAACTGCTCGCTGAGGCCGGATGGGTGGTCAAAGACGGGGTCCTCAAGGATAATGAAGGAAATTCCTTTCGTTTTGAGATCCTTCTTGTCTCGCAGGCATTTGAGCGTGTTGTTGCACCTTTTGTCAGCAACCTTCAAAGACTGGGAATACAAGCGGATTACAGGACCATCGATCCCGCTCTCTATGCGGAGAGGCTGCAGAATTTTGATTTTGACATGATCGTGCATGTCTATGGTCAATCCCTTTCTCCCGGCAATGAACAGCGTAATTATTGGTATTCCGCATCAGCCAAGACCAAAGGTTCCCAGAACCTGGCCGGCGTAAATTCACCTGTTACAGATTTTCTTGTTGAAAAGATTATTTACGCTCAATCCCGGGAAGACCTCACCGCCGCGTGTAAAGCACTGGACAGGGTCCTCTGGTATGAATATTACCTGATACCAAACTGGTATATGAAAGGATACCGGCTGGCCTATTATAATAAATTTTACCAACCTAATAACTTACCGAAATACTACGATCAATTTCAATTATTGATGACGTGGTGGAAAAAACCATGAAAACAAGAGGATGCAAAACTTCAGGTCAAATCTGTTTGCTCCAAAACCGTAAATCATTTTCTAACTGCTTGTTCTATTGAAGAAAATAAATATTAATTTTTCTTGACGCAGTGTTTTCATTTTTGATAAGCTCCACGTTAGGGTTCTTCTTTAGCCAGCATTTTGGAACCGGCCATAAGGTAATTGTCTGTTGTCTCGCTTCATAGGATGCGCCTGGTTTCATCAACATTCTGGTTGAGGACGGAAAAGGGGGTTCAGGCCCGGTTTTTTTCTGACAAGAACATCTTGTCATTACACTGGAGGTTTGCAGCATGTCAGATCGTGTGAAGGGCAAAGTCAAATGGTTTAATGCAAGTAAAGGGTATGGTTTCTTAGAGCGACCAGACGGAGAAGCCGATGTGTTCGTTCATTTCAGCGCCATTCAGGGTGATGGTTTCCGGAGTCTTGAAGAAGGAGAGCAGGTCGAGTTTTCTGTGGCTAAAACAGACAAAGGACTGCAGG
Source organism: Deltaproteobacteria bacterium (assembly GCA_021779275.1). Classification (GTDB taxonomy): domain Bacteria; phylum Desulfobacterota; class Desulfobulbia; order Desulfobulbales; family Desulfocapsaceae; genus CAIUQR01. The sequence goes on from JAJYAX010000152.1 coordinate 1,196, forward strand.
CCGAGAATGTGCAAAAAATAAAATAATTGAACAGATTGTTTTAAGTTGAAACCCATTGCATTTATTGATGTAATGGGTTTTTTATGTCAAATCGTCCGGTAGCTTTTTTGTTGCATCCAGTTGCCGCCATGGTTTGTGATGTGAAAAAAACAAGTATGATGATTTGTTAGGTGTCATGACATTAAAACCGCAGGAAAAAGAAAGCATTGAGCATGAGATTATCCTTAAGACCTCAGCTGATACTGAAAAATTCGGAATACAATTAGGTTCCATGGCATTGCCTGGTGATGTCATCTGCCTCGACGGTGAACTTGGTGCGGGTAAGACTACGCTGACCCAGGGGATAGCCAAGGGATTGGCAGTAGACCCTGCCTGTTATGTGACCAGCCCCTCCTTTTCAATTCTGCATGAATATCCCGGAAGAATCCCTCTATATCATATGGATTTTTATCGGCTCAATAGTTCTCTTGAGGTTGAGGAACTGGGCTTTGAAGAATATTTTTATATGTCGGGTTTGACGGTCATCGAATGGTCGGAGAAGGCAACGGAGATCCTCCCCGTGGACAGACTGGCGCTGCATATCAGGATTACGGCAGATAATGTACGGCTTGTTTGTTGTACCTATGTAGCGGAAAAATGGAGAAACAGACTGCTCAATAGAGAGAATGTGCAGAAAAATCAAAAAAACAAGTAACCGATCCGGAGAGGAAACAGGTCAAAAATCATGGATGTATTTGTTGCGAGACAACCCATTTTTAACCGGAAAAGAAAGGTATACGCCTATGAACTCCTGTTCAGATCAGGCATGTCCAACGGCTTTCCCGGTCTCGATGGAAACACAGCTACCTCCAGTCTGCTCTCCTCGTCATTTTTCACCGTGGGTATTGAAAAAATTTCCGGAGGGAAGAAGTCGTTCATCAATTTTACAGAGGATCTGCTGCTTCAAGGCACTCCAACCCTGTTTCCTCATGACAAAATCATGGTGGAAATTCTGGAAACGGTTAATCCAACCGAGGAAATAATCGCCGTCTGCAAAGGATTGCAGGATAAAGGGTATAGCCTGGCTCTGGATGATTTTGTGTATGCCCAAAGGTTCGAACCCTTAATAGCGCTCTCCAAGATAATAAAGGTGGATTTTCGTTTGACTCCCCTTGATGAAATCGAGAAGATGGTCAAATACTTATCCAGGTATCCATGTAAACTTCTTGCAGAAAAGATCGAGACCTACGACGAATTTCAAAAGGCCCTGGGGCTGGGATTCCGGTATTTTCAGGGCTATTTTTTTGCCAGGCCGGAGGTCTTGAAAAATAAGGAGATCCCCTCCGCGAAACTCACAGTTCTTCAGCTTATTGCCAATGTCAATACAGCCGATTTTGATGTCGCCGCTCTCGAAGGGATGATTAATCAGGATGTATCGATCTCCTTCAAGTTGCTCACCTATCTGAACTCCGCCTATTTCAAGAGACTGCACCCCCTGTCATCCATACGCCAGGCTATAGCCTTTCTGGGTGAGGACGGCTTCAGGCTCTTTGTTTCCCTGATTGCGGCAAGTAAACTCGCCGACAATAAACCGGAGGAACTCATACGCACCTCCATTGTCAGGGCGCGTTTTCTGGAACAAATCGGCAACGAGGTGAAGATGGTCAGCGGTGAGCTTTTTATGCTGGGGCTCTTTTCCCTGCTGGATGCAATGCTGGACAATTCCATGGAATATCTCTTGAGCAAGCTCCCCATGACCGACGATGTGAATGATGCCCTCATTCGGAGAAAAGGGAGATTGTTTCCATTTTTAAGACTGGCGGAAACCTACGAGGCCGGAAACTGGCCTCAATTTGAATCAGCCCAGGAAGGATTCGATATTCCTGGTGAAAAGATTGTCCGATATTATATTGATGCACTTGGTTGGGCGGACAGTTTCTGATATAAATTTCCAAAAACATCTTCTGCTGGTTTTCAAATCACCAATTCCTTAGTATGCTGTCCGCCAGTTTCAAAGGATATTTTTGAAACTGGAATGCATTCGTTCAGGACAACTCAGATTAACGCAGCTCTCCCTTCATTGATGATCATGCAAAGAAAGACCCTACTATTACAGGATTGTTTGAAAACATTTACAACTGATCAGGATAAGGCGATCAGTCCTGATCAGACTGTCGAACTCTTTTTACAGAAACTGGCAACGCTTGATCTGGAAATTCTCAGTGAAATTAAGCGGATTGATAATGGGAGATTGGACATCCCCGTCTACTTCAGCGTCTGCGGTGAAGATGCCGTGGCCCTGACCGGCACCAAGAAGCAAATGGGCAAAGGGGCCTCACCGATACAGGCAAAGGCCTCGGCATGCATGGAACTTGCCGAGCGCTTTTCGTTTTTCTCTTTCAAAAATGATCCGGAAAACTTTCTTGTTGGAGATTACGCCACCTTGCGCCAGAACGGGTATCCGGTCCTTGACATCGCCTTCCTGCTGCAATCGGTGCATGACACTACCACCGGCAAGGAACTCCTGGAAAGGCTCCTCACCGGCATTCCTCTGCAATGGACCTGGGCCACGAATATGACCAGAGGGGGAGATATCCTTATTCCCTTTTCCTGGTTTTACGCGATAAATGAATTTAACGGCCCTTCCGCCGGCAATACCTACGAAGAGGCTGCACTACAAGGGCTGTGCGAGATTGTCGAGAGGCATGTCTGCTCCCTTATTAACAACCAGAAACTCTCGACACCCCGGATTGACCCGGCCTCGGTGCGGGATCCGGTGGGACGGGATCTTCTGGAAAAGTTTGCCGCCAACGGGATTGAGTTGTATCTCAATGATTTCAGTCTCAATACCGGTATCTGCACCGTCGGGGCGCTGGCCATTGACAGGACAACATTTCCCGCGTCAAGTGAGATCGTCTATACGGCCGGAACGACCCCCGGCGCCGAGAAGGCATTGATTCGGGCCGTGACGGAGATCGCCCAACTGGCCGGTGATTTCAACAGCAATTCCAATTATGTGGCCTCTGGCCTTCCCAAACCCCTTTCCATGGGCGAGGTCGCCTACCTGACTGAGACAGAGACGACCATAACCATGCAGGAGATGGTAAACCTCTCTGATAACAATATTAAAGTGGAGGTAGAGAACTGTATTGCATCTCTGCACAGGATCGGCATGGAGGTCTTTATGATCGACACGACCCATCCACGCTTACAGATTCCGGCACTGTATACGGTGGTCCCCGGCGCCCATTTCCGGGAACGATCCATGATGCAATCAGCAGGACTTTTTGCGGCCAAGCTTCTGGTGGATCGTATTCAGGACCCGGCGGATCTCGAAGAAAAGCTGGCCCGGATGCAGACCTTACTCCCGAACGCCTATTACCTCGAGTTTTACCGGGGACGGAATATATTCGCCATGGGTGAGCCGGATCAAGCGATTGCTCATTTTGACCGGGCTTTGGAACTCAATCCCGAGAAGGAAGACCTCCCCTCTGTTTACTCCTACAAAGCCAGCTGCCTGAAAGAACTGGGGCGCTATGATGAGGCTATAAAGACCCTTGAACTGGGCCGGAAGGAAGATGACGAACGTCCGGATCTGCATAATCTGCTCGGTGTCTGTTACTATAAAAAGGGAGAGTATCAGACGGCGATTGCACATTTTGAACGGGCGGTACATCTGAATCCGTCCTCGGGAATGGATTACGCAAATCTTGGTGTGAATTACAGCAAGTTAGGCCGGAATGAAGAGGCGAAACAATTTTTCACCCTGGCCCTGACCCTTGATCCATCGATTCAATTTGCCCGCGATTATCTGGAAAAGATCTCAGCCAACGGAACGAAATGAAGCCGGCATATTCGAATGAGCATGGAGATCTCTTCATATGGATGAAAATATGGATAAAAAAAAAGATATCCTGTTTTTACTGGGACTGTTGTTTATTCTTGAAATAACGGTTGGTTCTGTTTCGGCTG
>JAJYAX010000153.1 GCA_021779275.1 Deltaproteobacteria bacterium
CGCAATTCTTAATTTCCGGAAAATGATATTGTTGGATAATCGCTTCTCCGGCTCAGGTTGCGGCCCTTCCCGCTTGCCGCGTCTCTCCCGAATCAACCCGTTGAGAAAAATCGCCAGCTGGGTGTCAGTGCAGATTTCGAAGGCCAGATCGTCTTCTTTTTTTAACCAGGCACTGATCTGCTCCCGCGTCACCTGATGACCAGCCAGGCCGAAGAGGGCCACCATCTTCGCATCGCTGAAGTCAAAGGTGTAGCGAATACTTCTCAATATAGTGTTATTGTGCATGGTATGCCGTGATAACATGTCCGCCCGGTTTCAGCATAAAAGCCTGAGAGAAAGCTTGGTGGGAGAGTAAAGAGATGTAGAGGAAGAAGGCCTATGCAGCCGGAGCACGCTCTTCAAAAACAGAGCAAAATTGGTCGGAATGAGTATTCCGACCATTACAAGGGCTCGTAAGCACAGAACAATTATTTTCTAAAAGGTCTCGACGGTACCGCAGATGGTATCGTAATATTCCGTAATGGCATCCTTTTTGTCGGATTCCATTACGGCCATCGCCGTCCGGGGATGCTGGTTCATGGTCCCGGTCACCATGTAGGGCACGGAGTATCCCCAGTCAATCTTCTCCCGCCAGGGGAAGATCTCCTCCTCGATGCACTTGATGAGCGGCCTGACCCGGAACTTCGGGTTTTTCAGGAAGGAGAGGAGCAGCTCCAGCGGGCAGTTGCCGGCGCCCCGGCCGATGCCGTACAGGGTCCCGTCCAGGTAGTTGACGCCGTTGATGATGGCGCAGATGGTGTTGGCAAAGGCCAGCTGCTGGTTGTTATGGAAGTGGGCGCCGATGGTCTTGCCGGGGAGCCGCTCGATGTACTTCTGGGCCAGGGTGTCGATGTCTTCCGAATAGAAGGCCCCGAATGAGTCCACCAGATAGATGACCGGCACCTCGCTCTTGTTCAGGTCCTCCAGGCATTCATTCAATTCCCGCAAGCCCACGGTGGAGACCGCCATCAGGTTGATGGTCGTCTCATAGCCTTTTTCCTTGCAATGGTGGGCAAGGGCGATGGCCGAATCGGTCTGATGGACATAGCAGGCAACCCGGACCATGTCCAGTGAGCTTTCGGAGCACAGGGGAATATCATCATATTCGATCCGGCCGATGTCGGCCATGGCCGAGAGTTTGATCCGCTTTTCGCCTTTGCCGATGATCTTGCGCAGGTCTTCCTCGAAGCAGAACTTCCACGGGCCGTATACCTTCCGGTCAAAGGCGGCCTCCGAGCTCAGATAGCCGATCTCCATATAGTCAACACCGGCATCGGCCAGTGCGTTATAGACGCTTTTGACAAATTTTTCCGTGAACTGCCATTTGTTCATCAACCCGCCGTCGCGAACCGTACAATCGATAACCTTGATCTCTTTCTTATACATGCTTTTCTCCCGCGGCCAGAACCGTCTGCCTGCTGCCTGTTTGTCGAGTATTGTCCGGAAACGCGGCACGGGTCCAGGTGCCATCCGAATCCGAGGACACAGTAACTAACAATAAAAAACGCGAATAATCAAGTCCCTGGTGTAAAATTGTACGGGCGGCGCCTGCACGTTATTTCTTTCGGCTGAATTCTTCTCTCATCTGCTGGATGTCCGGATTTTCCAGATAGTCGTCATAGGGCATTGATCGATCAATTGTGCCGCCCGGCAGGATCTCGATAATCCGGTTGGCCACCGTGGCCACCAGGGTATGGTCATGGGAGGAGAAGAGGATGATCTCCGGGAAGGCGCTCAGGCCGTTGTTCAAGGCCTCGATGGATTCCAGATCCAGGTGGTTGGTCGGCTCGTCCAGGATCAGCGCGTTGGCATCCGAGAGCATCATCCGGGACAGCATACAGCGGACCCGCTCGCCGCCCGAGAGCACGCTGGTCTTCTTCAGGGCCTCGTCGCCGGAGAACAGCATCTTGCCCAGGAACCCCCGGGCGAAGCTCTCCCCCTCGGTGGCCGGGGCGTATTGACCGAGCCATTCCACCAGGTTGATGTCCTGCTTAAAGAACATCTCGTTTTCTTTCGGAAAGTATGAGGTGCTCATGGTCACCCCCCAGCGGAACTTGCCCGCATCCGGCTGCAGCTCTCCCACGAGAATCCTGAACAGGGTGGTCTTCGGGACGCCATTGCTGCCGACAAACGCGATCTTGTCACCCTTGTGGACGGTGAGGGTGAAGTCGCGCAGGAGCTCCACGCCATCTGCGGATTTGCAGAGCCCGTCGATCTCGAGGATCACGTCGCCGCACGGCCGCCCCGGTTTGAAATGGATGAAGGGGTATTTCCGCGATGAGGCGGGCAGGTCTTCGATATTCAGTTTTTCCAGGAGTTTTTTCCTCGAGGTGGCCTGCCGGGCCTTGGAGGCGTTGGACGAAAAGCGCTGGATGAATTCTTTGAGCTCCTTGGCCTTGGCGGCATCCTTCCGGTTCTGATCCTGTTTCTGTTTCAGGGAGAGCTGGCTGGCCTGGTACCAGAAGTCGTAGTTGCCGGTATAGACCTGGATCCGGCCGAAATCGATATCGGCCATATGGGTGCAGACCTGGTTCAGAAAATGACGGTCATGGGAGACGATGATCACGGTATTCTGAAACCGTTCGAGGAAGCCTTCCAGCCAGGTGATGGAGCGGGTGTCCAGATTGTTGGTCGGCTCGTCCAACAGCAGGATGTCGGGGTTGCCGAAGAGGGCCTGGGCGAGAAGGACCCGGACCTTCTCGCCGCCGCTCAGCTCTTTCATCTTCTTGCCGCGGATCTCTTCCGGGATGCCGAGACCGGAGAGCAGGATCGCCGCTTCGGACTCGATGTCATAGCCATTCAATTCGGCAAATTCCGCCTCCAGCTCGCCGCTCCTGATGCCGTCCGCCTCGGTGAACTCGGCCTTGGCGTAGATCGCGTCCCGCTCCCGCATCACCTCATAAAGGCGCTTATGGCCGATCAGCACGGTGTCGGAAACAATCTCCTCGTCAAAGGCGAACTGGTCCTGGCTGAGCACCGCAATCCGTTCACCTGCGCCGACAAAGACCTCTCCTTTATCCGGCTCGAACCGATTGGCCAGGATCTTCAGAAAGGTGGTCTTTCCGGAACCGTTGGCGCCGATAACGCCGTAACAGTTGCCGGCGGTAAACTTAATATTGACGTCTTTGAAGATAACCCTCTTGCCATAGGCAAGGGAGATGTTTGATGCTTGTATCATGGTTGTTGACTTGAAGGGTAGAGGCTCATCGTGGTCTGGAGACAGTGGTGCGGAGTGATCAGAAGCCGCAGTAAAGGTTGGGGAGATTAGCACGAGTCAGGCGCCTTTGGCAAGCAAATACGACGGAAGTGCAAAGATAAGACTGGAAAGCAGGTGACGAACGGACTAGAATGCGGACGCGTTTCTCTTCTATCTGCCGGCCTCCGGCTTCCGATATCTAAAAAGGATACATCATCATGATTATTGATATTCATACCCATGCCTTCCCGCAGTCGATCCGGACTGAACGCGCTCGATTTTTTACCGGAGAACCTGCCTTTCGCCTGCTCTACGAATCACCCAAGGCCCTGCTGGTGGGCGCTGCCGATATCGTCGCCATGATGGATGAGCAGGGTGTGGACAAGAGCGTGATCTTCGGCTTCCCCTGGCAGAATATCGAGACCTGCAGGATCAACAACGACTATATCATCGAGGCGGTGGGCCGGTATCCTGAACGGCTGATCGGCTTCTGCTGCGTTGACCCGCTGCATCCGGAGGCCGCAGCCGAGGTGGAACGCTGTCTGCAGGCCGGGCTGCAGGGGGTCGGCGAGCTGGCCTTCTATACCTCGGGCATCGACAGCCGGTGTCTGGCGAGCCTGGACCCGATCATGGCCCTGGCGCGCCGCTTTGATTGTCCGGTCATGCTCCATACCAACGAGCCGGTGGGGCACCAGTATCCCGGCAAGAGCCCGAACACCCTGATGCAGATCTATAGCCTGGCGCAGCGGTTTGCCGCCAATCGCATCATTCTGGCCCATTGGGGCGGCGGCATTTTCTTCTATGCCCTCCTGAAAAAGGAGGTGCGGGAGACCCTGGCCAATATCTGGTTCGACACGGCGGCCTCTCCCTACCTCTACCAGCCGGAGATCTATGCCCAGGCCCTGATTCTTGCCGGGGAGGACAAGATTCTTTTCGGCAGCGATTTCCCGCTCCTGAAACCAAAGCGATATTTCAAGGACCTGGAGCAGACCGGCCTGTCCAGGGGCCAGAAGGCGGCTGTCTGCGGCCTTAATGCCGCGAAGGTCTTGAAGATAGAAGAGCACCGTTGCCCAGAAGAAACGCAGCGGCAAGAATGCCGTTCAGGGTCCTGAGATTGAGGGCGGAGAGGAAAAATCCCTCCTTGAAGGCCGATGCCGGGATGATAAGCAGGGTCTGGGGGCAGGGCCATAGACCGGCAACTTCTTCATCATGGTTATCCTGAAAGATTAAAATTTGAAAGGGGTTCTCTCGTGCCTGCGCCTGTTACTGGCTTATACCAGCCAGTCCTGTCCCCGCAACGGCGGAGAGGACTGCCATAAGGAAAAGGAGCCGAAACCATGGTCTCTTTCTGTTCGCTTGAGGCGCCAGCACAAAGGTGCGCTCCCTGGTCCGCGCCCCGCTGCTGTTTTTCCGCAGGCGTCTTTTTAGTCGTAGTCTGTTGAGATACGTAACCGGGGCCCTGGAAACTAAAGCCTTGCCGGCAAGGGTCCGTTCCGGCTCAAAGAGCAGATCGAGGAGATGGTCGGTGGGGGTCAATATCGAAAGCGAGCCCGCGCAACCGGCGCAGTAGGTGAGAATACGATCCCCTCTTGCCTCCCGGATGCGAAGCCGGCCCCATTGCCGGGCCAGGTCCCCGGCCACACAGCCGGCGGCGCCCCCTTCGCCGCAGCAGACTGTTCGTTTCCCGGAATGTTCCATCTCGCGGATTGTCAGACCATGGGAGCGGATAAGTGTCCGGGCGGCATCGTGGATCCCTGTTTCCATGCGGATGACGCAGGGGTCGTGAACGGTGACGATGCCGCTGTGTTGTTTTTCCGGAATACAGGCGCGGGCCGCCAGATATTCATAGACCGTTTTAACCACAAGACCTTCCCCGTATTGGGA
>JAJYAX010000154.1 GCA_021779275.1 Deltaproteobacteria bacterium
TGACCTTGTCCTGCAGCCGGTAACGGATGATCCGGAAAGGGACCCGGCGCTGCTCGCCAAGGCCCTGCATGAAAAACGCAATATTTACATCCTCGTCCTCGAATCCTTTCTTGATCCGAAGCTTTTTACAAAACTGAAATTTCAAACGCCCACGGAACCAGCCCAATTTTCGGCTTTCCGAAAGAAAATGCACGTGGCGCAATCCCCGGTTTTCGGCGGGGGGACGGCTCAGGCCGAATTCGAGGTCCTGTGCGGCGTGCCGGCCTATAAGCGCTACACCTCGGCTGAATTTAATATGCTGAACGGAACATCGACCCCTTGTCTCCCCAACCTGCTGGCCGGGGCCGGTTATAGGACGATTGCGACGCAGGCATATAAACCGGATTTTTTTAATTCGGAGAAGGCATATCGATCACTCGGTTTTGAGGAAACCAATTTTCCCACCGTCTATGCCGGCAACAGGTTGACCTACCTGAAATATGACGTCCCGGAAGGCTATATCTTCGACGGCGACCTCTTTTCGCAGAACCTCTCCTATGTGCAGAAGCTGCTTGCCGATGGCAGGCCGTTTCTCAATTATGTGCTGGGTATATACGGTCATATGCCTCACGAGACCGACACGACCCGGTTTCCACCCAAGGTGGATATTGTTGGGGTCAAAAAAGGCTCCCAGGCCTATCTGGCCATTCAACAATTTTATTACCGGGCCGGGGCGGTTGCCGACTACCTGCGGAAGCTCAGGGAAATGGACCCGAAAGGTATTATTCTGGTGACCAGCGATCATCTTCCGCCATTGGATCTCGGTCCGAAGACCTATGAGGCCCTGGGATACAGGCTTGCAAGCAAAGGAGAGGAATTTCTACAGAATGTCTGGATTTTTGACGGCCCGCAACGCAAGAATACTTCCTGGCCGAACCATTATTTTGAGTATATGGACTTCCTGCTTGATACCTTAACCGATGGGCGCTTTTGTAAAGATGTGGTGTGTAAAAACCGTCAGGCCTGGTCTTCTGAAAGGTTGACCACCAGCTATACCAACCTCATGGCCCAGGGGGCGGGGCTTGTGAAGAAACCCGCCGGTCTTGTGGCCGGCTCCTCTCCGCGTCCCTCTGCAACCGAACTCGGCGCGCCTGTTCAGCAGCAAGTTCAATAGAGGGGTTCTTTGTTAGGCTACTGCTGATTGCCGGATGCCCCCCATGAAACTCAAGGAAATCCTGAAAACGGTCCTGAGCCGGGACGAGATGGGGTCCCTGGTTGGCTCTTTTGATGTCATTGGCGATACTGCAATCATCATCATCCCCGACGAGCTTGCAGCGAAAGAACGGCTGATTGCCGAGGCGCTCCTGCAGACCCATAAGAATATCCGGACAGTAGCAAAACGGGTCGGCGCCTATGATGGTGAATTCCGGACCATAGCCCTGGCGGTTATCGGCGGAGAGGTCATGCATGAGACGGAACACCGGGAAAATGGGGTGCGGTTTTTTCTGCATCCCGAAAAAGCCTATTTTTCGGTGCGCAGCAGCAACGAACGAAAACGGATCTCCTCGCTGGTCCGTCCCGGCGAGGATGTCCTGGTCTTCTTTTCAGGAATCGGGGCCTTTCCGCTGGTTATTGCCGCCAACAGCCAGGCCGGGGATATCGTCGGCATCGAGAAAAATCCGGATGCCCATCGGTATGCGCTCAAGAGTCTTGCCGGGAATAAACGTATTCGAAATGTCGTTTTTTATAAAGGAGATGTGGCCGATATCACCCCCCGACTGAGTCGGACATTTGATCGGGTCTTGATGCCGCTGCCGAGGACCTCGCAGGCCTATCTGGCAATCGCCCTGACAACCGTCCGTTCCGGCGGCCGGCTCCATTTCTATGATTTCCAGTCCGTCGGCGCCTTTCGGCAATCGATTGAAAAAATAGACCGGGCCTGTGGAGAAAATGGCAGAAAACTGATAACTGCTGAGATTGCCGTCTGCGGACATTGCAGTCCGCGTACCTACCGGATCTGTGTCGATGCCCGGATTGAATAAAAAAGGGCCCAACGGTAATGGGTTGCCGTTGGGCCCTTTGGTTACTCCGCTTGAATGTCCTATTTCTTTTTGATCATATCAAGACGTTTGCCGGTCAGCTGCAGCGCCGGCGGACCAAGCCACGTCCCTGCCAACAGCAGGTTGTAGTAGGCCCATTTGAACAGGAGCTTGGAGAGATGGTTCATTTCCGTATCCTGCAGGAGGCCCATCGGTCCTATGCTGGGGAACGGGTATTGTCCGACGACCGGTTCGATATCGTAGTTGAAGTCTATAACGTAGGCTTTCCCGAAGCCTGATTCAATGAATCAGAGGGCATGCCCATCTGATCGCGCGTGCTGGGCCTCCCCGTTGATGAAGGCCATGATGTTTTCTTCCAGGATATCGGCCTGGAAATGGGCCACCGCGCCGGCCTTGGAGGTCGGGACGTTGGTCCCGTCGCCCAGCACCCAGACATTCGGCCGATCTTTCGGCTGCAGGGTATGCTTATCCACCGGAATATACCCCATGGGATCGGAGATCCCGGAATCGATCATGACCTGGGAGCCGAAGTTGGGCGGGATGGAGACCAGCATATCATAATTGACCTCAATCCCGTCATAGGACTGGATGACCTTCCTCTCACCATCGACGGCGCCAAGGGCGAAATTCGGCGTGATCTTGATGTTCTTCTGCTCGCAGGCCGCCGTCAGCACCTGCGTGGCGACGGGTTTGGTGAAGGCGCCGGTAAGGGGGGTCACAAACTCGATTTCGACCTTGTCCCGGATGCCGCGCTCATGGAAATGCCAATCGGCAAGGAAGGCGAATTCCAGGGGAGCCACAGGGCATTTGATCGGCATCTCGGCCACATTGATGACCAGTTTGCCGCCGGTAAACCCGGCCAGGGCCTTTTTCAGTCCAATACAGTCATCGTAGCGATAGTACCCATAGACATTCTTGCCCCAGGTCTCCGCCAGGCCTTCCACCTCTTCGGTCCGCGTATCGCAGCCGGTGGACATGATTAGGATATCGTATTGATATTTACCGCGCGTACTGGTGGCAACTTCCTGTTTGTCCCAGTCCACATTGACCAATTCCGAGACGACAAAATCGATTCCCGGCTTGATGAACTCTCTCTTTGTCTTTCGGATTTCCTTTTCGGTGTTGATTCCAAAAGGAACGAAGAGATATCCAGGCTGGTAGTCGTGTATATTGTCTTTATCAATGATCGTTATATTCCATTCATCACGATCAAGATGCCTTCTCATCTTGTTGGCCATCATGGTGCCACCGCATCCGGCGCCGAGAATGACGAGTTTTTTCATGGTATTTCTCCCTCTTATCTGATTTTTTAAACGAATATCTACCTGTGCAAGCCGGTTCTTCCCTTCTGTATCACCCGTTGTCCCTATGGGCCTGCGCCATGGAGCCTATGACCTCCAGCATGGTGAAGATCACGCCCAGCGCCTCCTGCACATTTGGATCATTGAGCTTTTTCAGGGCGCCGAACGGCCCGATCTTGTTGGATTTGCTCAAGTCGATTCCGTGAATCACGGCACTCATCGCATCTGCCTGCGCCGGTGAGCATTTGAAATCCTTGATGGATTCCAGAGCAGTACCGGCTACCTTCAGAACCCCGCCTATTTCGCTAAAAAAATCGGTGATCCTGGGCAAGACCAGCTTAGCCATCGGTTCGATTTCATCTTTGAGTTCCATGCCTGATTTCAGCATGGTGAGGGCGGTATTGATATGATGGACATTGCCCATGGTATTCCTAAACAGCGCGGCTAATTCCTCGGGATCATAGTGTCCATTAAGTTCCGCGAAGAATTCCGTTACCTTGGGCAGAACCAACTTGGCCATCGGTTCGAATTCATTCTTGAGTTCCATTGCGCCCTTGACTGTGGTGAGCAGGGAATTCAAGGTCTCCACATTCAACACCAGGTTTCTCATGAAATGGACAAGATCATCCCTCCTGTGTTCCTGATCAAGTTCGGAAAGACAATCCGAAACAAGCGGCCCGGCCTGATGAACCATCGGCATCATGTCCTGTTTCAGTTCTGCCAGAACACCGGCCTTTAATGTATGAATCTCATTGGAAAGACTGTCGAGTTTTTCTAAAATCAAGGCTTCATCCATGGCATTCGGTCTCTTTTTTTTTATTGTGGCAAGATTAATCGTGAATGATTGCTTATTTACCTCTGGTACGAATCATCAATTGATTCTTACCGGAATAGCCGGTATATACTCTCGCGTCTTTTTCCTACTGTCTGTCAGTAATATACTACATGGTGGTAGATAACGCTCGAATTATATACTACATTGTAACAGTAGTGTCCAGTTGAAAATATGCAATGCCTGGAATTTTTATTAATTTCAAAAAGAGATGTTTGTTGATAAATATTATTTAATAACGATGACTTATTTGTACGTGACAGAAAAAAGAACACTGAAAAAGTATTCTTATTGACACTAATAATCTAAAGAGATTATTGTTAAAGCTTGCATTTTTTTTCTGAAAAATCCTCCCGGAGGGAATATGTGGAAGAATATCAAGGCGGCACCCGAAGATTCAATCCTTGGCCTGACAGAGGCCTTTAAGAAAGAGTCAAATCCCCGAAAAGTAAACCTGGGTGTCGGTGTTTATAAAGACGACAGCGGCAATACGCCTATTCTGCAGTGTGTGAAAAAAGCAGAAGAAATGCTCCTGCAGAAGGAAAAAACCAAAAGTTACCTGCCGATTTCCGGAGATCCGTCTTATGCCGCCGGCGTGCGGAGACTGCTCTTCGGTGAGAAAAGTGAAGCGATTATATCTGGTCGTACCGCCACCGTTCATGCCCCCGGGGGGACTGGGGCGCTCCGTGTCGGCGCCGATCTTTTAAAGAAATTCAAGCCCGAGGCCAGGGTCTGGATAAGTGCGCCGACCTGGGCCAACCACAAGGGGATCTTTGGTTCCGCGGGCTTCCCCTTGAGTGAATACCCCTATTACAATCATCAAACAAAGAGGGTCGATTTTGCAGAAATGCTGACCTGTCTGGAGGCGATCCCCGAACGTGATATAGTCCTGCTGCATGCCTGCTGTCATAACCCCAGCGGTGCAAATCTCACGTCCCA
>JAJYAX010000155.1 GCA_021779275.1 Deltaproteobacteria bacterium
CTGGTTCAAGAGTTGGCGGGAACTTAATCTGCTGGGTTTTTTCTTCACCTTTGCCATTGCCACGCTCTGGGGAGTGACGGCCTATCATCCCGCCTTTTTTGTCAGCACCGAGCCCTTTCTTGGTTTCTGCTTTCTCCTCTACGTTGCTGTTTCCGTACTCTTTGCCCATCGGCAACCGGTGAATCTGAGGGGGTATATCGATGGCCCCCTGGTCTTCGGGCTGCCCTTGGTCGTTGCCGGTCTCCAGTATTGTTTAGTGCGGAATTACGAGTATGGTATGGCTGTCAGCGCCCTCGTCCTCGGTCTATTTTATACCTGTCTGGCGACGGTTCTCTGGCAGCGGTTGCAGGAGGGCATGCGGATGCTCGTCGAGGCCTTCCTGGCCCTCGGTATAGTCTTCGGAAGTCTGGCCATTCCGCTTGCCTTCGATGGACAATGGACCTCGGCAGCCTGGGCCATGGAAGGAGCTGCGATGGTTTGGGTGGGGGTCCGCCAGGAGCGGTTTGCGGCACGAATTTTTGCCCTTCTGCTGCAGGTCGGCGCGGCCGTCTTTTTTTTGGCAAGAGGATGGTATCCTCTTGCCGCAACGGCATTTTTCAACCGTTTCTTTCTCGGTTGTCTGATAATCGCCCTGAGTGCGCTTTTTTCCAGCTGGCAGCTTGATCGATCTCGTGAAAAACTCAGAGCTTGGGAGGGGTATTTCCCCTTGCCTCTGCTGGTTTGGGGGCTGCTCTGGTGGTATTTCGGCGGTCTTCACGAGGCTGGCCGGCAGTTTCCAGCGGATATGTTCACGAGTGTCCTGCTCATCTTCACCTCGGTCAGCACCATGTTGATGACCATGGTTGCCCGGCGTATTTCCTGGAGATACCTTGTCTTGGCGCAACTTCTCTTTCTGCCTGTAATGATCGGTATCCTGTGGCTTGGCTTGATACATGTGAACGCTCATCACCATCTTCTGGCAAACTGGGGAGCATTGGCCTGGCCCTTGGCCATGTTCACCGCTTATCGGCTCCTGTACCTGGTGGAGGAGGAGTGGCCGCAGAAATTTGTCGGTCTCTGGCATGCCGGGACCATGTGGGTTCTTCTTGTCCTGTTGACTCATGAGGCGTCCTGGTTGGTCGGGTTGAGTCTTCCCGGAACCTGGCGGGTCGTCTGCTGGGGGCTGGTCCCAGCCGCTGCGGTAGTGTTGCTGAGCCGCTGGGGCAGGCTGATTCGCTGGCCATGTCGAAAACACCTCGAAGCGTACTGCGGAATCGGGTGCGCCGTTCCAGGACTCTGGATGCTTTTCTGGAATCTGTCCTGTCTTGTCTTGAACGGTGATCCGGAGCCTCTGGCCTATATTCCGCTTCTTAATCCTCTGGAGTTGAGCCAATTCCTGACCCTGGCCGTACTCTTTTTCTGGGCCTGGGAGGTTGGGCGGCAGTCTTGGGCCTTACCGGTTGTTATCCCTCTTTCGGCCGTTTTGTGGCTCCTTGGCGGCATGGGATTTCTTGTCTTGAACAGCGTGGTGGCGAGGACGGTCCACGTTTTTGCGGGTATTCCCTATTCTTATCCGGCTCTTTTTCCCTCGGCTGTCTTTCAGGCGGCCGTGGCCACTCTCTGGGGGATGAGCTCTCTGATTATTACCGTCTGGGCTGCGAGAAAAGGCAGCCGGACAATATGGTGTGCCGGGGCCGCTCTCCTGACCATGGTCGTCGTCAAGCTTTTCTTAGTCGATCTTGCCGGCACCGGCACAATCGCCCGGATTATTTCCTTTCTGGTGGTAGGCGGGCTGATGCTGGTTATCGGTTACTTTTCCCCCATGCCACCAAAGAAACAAGAGGAAGGCCAATGAAAACCCTTATTTATTTATTGATACTCGTATATCCGGCCTGTCCGGTCCTGGCAGGCGCACCGGTGGCCCGGGATTTTGCCTATGGCTTTCTCCTGGATACAGAAGGAGATGGAGCCTTGTATTCCCTGGTAGTTCCGGATGAGGTCTATCGCAATGTCCAGAGGGCCGATCTCGGTGACGTCCGGGTCCTGAACGCCTCGGGCGAAGCGGTCCCCCATATCCTGAGGACGCCACTCGAGAAAGAAGCGGAGCCGCGCGTACAGGAAGATGTGCCGTTTTTTCCGTTGGTTGAGCCCGCGAAAGGCACGGTGGGGGCCGGGGCGGCGATCAATGTGAAAAAGGGGACTGACGGCATGATCATCAGTATCGACAATGGCACAGCGGTGGCCACTGGCGATACGGGTGTAAAGAGCTACCTTTTGGATCTGAGCGGGCTGAAAATGGAGGCCGGAGCGCTGGAATTCGTCTGGAAGAGTGGATATCTTCCCTATACAACGGTGCATCTCCAGCACAGCGATGACCTGATCCACTGGCGCCCCCTTGTTGATAGGGCAACCCTTGCCGATCTGGAATATAACGGATACCGGGTTTCCCAAAAAAATATCGTTTTGCCTGTAAAACCTTCTAAGTATCTGAGAATGAACGGAGATATGGGGCAGAGGCTTCCGGATCTGCAAATGATCACTGCCGTGTCCAAAAAAACGGCGAGAGGACAGCAGCGACGATGGTTCGCTTTAGGGAAGGGGGTGGTCGGTCATGACGGGGCGCATACCTTTATTGACTTCAGCTCTGAGTTTCATCTGCCGGCCACTGGAGTAAGACTACACTTCCCGGAGACCAACAGTATGATCCGGGCTGCGGTACAGTCTCGTTCCGGCCCGGAAAATCCCTGGATTTCCAGGTGTACCGCCGTGTTTTATTCCTTGAAGATTGGAGGAGCGGGGCTGGCGAAGGATACCTGCTTTTTCGGACAGACCACTGACAGACAATGGCGTCTGGACGTTCTTGAGGATGGGGCAGGGGTGGAGGGGGCGGATGGGACACCTGCGCTTGAGCTGGGCGTTCTGCCTGCTGAGCTGATTTTTGTCGCACGGGGAAAGGCTCCTTTTACCCTTGCTTATGGCAGCGGCAGACGTGTGGGAGAGTCGGGACCACCGGCCTCAGAAATGATTTTGCAGGCCATGTCGGGAAAAGAGGCCGAGCGGCTTGTCAGACCTGCGGTCATCGGGGAGCGGAGAGAACTGGGCGGCAGGGGTGCGCTTGAGACACCACCTCCGCCGCTTCCATGGAAAAAGTGGATGCTCTGGGCCGTGCTGGCGTCCGGGATCTTTCTTCTGGTTCTGATGGTCAGGCATCTGCACCGGGAGATGAGGGGGAAAGCATCATATCCGGGAAATGATGAGAAATCCTGACAAAAAAATCACGGCAGGATGTTTTCCCCCTCTTGCTGGTCGACACTGGACGGTTTGTCTTCTCCGGCAGACCTGTTCCCAGGGAATTCCTTTATATAAAGATCACGCTGCGGAAACGGGATCGAGATGTTATGTTTCCTGAAGGCGCGGTCGATTTCATAGTTGATTGCGCTTTTGACTTTTAGCCGTTCGTCGATATTTGCCAGGTGGCAGCGCAGTTCGAAGTTCATCGAACTCTCTCCGAATTCCAGAAACAGGACCTGTGGCTCCGGCGCCGAGCCGTCGTTCATGACCCTGTCATTGGCCCCGGCAATTTCCAGAAGAAGTGTCCGCACCAGATCCGTGTCGCTGCCGTAGGCCACGCCTATGGGGATGATAAGCCGGCCATAGTTATCGTTCAGCATCATATTGGTGACCTGATTGGAGATCAGCTCCGAATTGGGGACGATAACATCGGAGCGGTCGAAGGTCTGGATCACGGTCGAGCGGACGCTTATTTTCTGCACATAGCCTTCCGTGTTGCCGACCCTGATCCAATCTCCCCGCTTCACGGGTCTCTCAAAAAGGATAATGAGTCCTGAAACGAAGTTATTGACGATATTCTGCAGGCCGAACCCGATGCCGACCGACAGGGCGCCGGCAATGACCGCCAGATTGGAAAAGCTGACCCCAGCCACGGAGAGCCCGATAATCAAGACCATGGCAAAGCCGGCGTAACCTGTCATGGTCACCAGGGTTTCTTTGGCGCTCCGGGAAAAATAGGATTGTTTCAGCCATTTCTTCTCCAACTGCATCTTGATCCAGGAGATCAGGGTCCAGCCGCAGGCGAAGATGAAAAAACCCAGCATTATCCGTGCCGGGGCAATATTCAGCCCGCCAAAGTTGAAGCCATTGATGAGATATGTGGTGATCCGCAGGCGTTGAACCTCGGAGAGTCCCCATATCTGCAGGAAAAGGAATAAAGCGACGGACCAGGCGAGGAGATTAAAGATAATCCTCAACCACATAATCCCCATCAGATTTTTCTGGGAAGAAAGACTCAGCCAGGCGCGCATTCTTCGTTGCCATTGGTGTTTACCGGAAATGAAACCGCCGATGATCTCGTCAATGGCAAATAGGGTGAACCGGAGCAGGTTGGCCAGCAGGAAGGTGCTGAAAAAGCCCATAAGCAAAAAGATGGAAAAATTCCTGTAGCCGGAAACCTCAATGATCATCACCAGGACGGCAAGCGCCGAGATACCAGTCCTCATGGGTTTCTCGAACTTTCTCAGACTGGAGGGCAGCCGGAAGGACCACAGAAACCACCATCCGGCCAGACAGATGCCGGAGATGATGGCGGACTGGGCAAGAGCGAGGGGCGATATGAGGGCCTTGAAATCGGCAAGATCGAGATGGGTTGAAAAAAAGAGGAGCAGACAGAGGAAGGCCAGGAGCCTGAAGCGCAGAATCGGGACGGCGGCGGGAGTCGGATCGGTCGGTGTCTGTCTCAGGTGAATCCGAAGATTAAAGACAAAGAGCGAGAAAGAATAAAGACCGATGGAGAACAACATCCACGGTACGTATGCCCCTGAAGTCGAATCCTGAAGGATAGAGAAGAGGTAGCATCCACTCGTCAGGGCGGCAAGGGTTATGGAGAGGACCAGGCGACCTTTGAGAGGGAGGATCTGTTCTGAGGCCTGCGGGGCTCGGCGGGATATGAGCTGGTTGTGCAGTATCCGGAAAAGCTTCAGGCCTGTCAGACTGCCTGTTATCGTCAGAAAAAGCATGATCACTCTTTCCAGTGGGGTCAATTCCTGCAGGCCTGATTGGTCCATTACGTATCGGCCGGTCTGGGTCTTGAATTCGG
>JAJYAX010000156.1 GCA_021779275.1 Deltaproteobacteria bacterium
CGGCAGATGGTCCTGAATATAGCTAGCCAGGGCGGTCAGCGACGAGAAGACCTTCTCGCCGATCTCCTGGTTGTTGATCACAACCCCGTAATCCTGTTCGATCATGACGACCATTTCCAGGACATCAATGGAGTCGATGCCCAGATCTCCTCCAACCAGCCGGGCATTCTCATCAAAATCATCCGGGGTGATATCGGCCAGGTTCAGCAGAGTGATGAGTTTGATTTTCAATTCGGTGATGAGTTCATTCATGCCTATCTCGCGGTATTTTTTTCAACAGGGCGCTGTTATTAGCAAAAAGAAGAAAAGAAAGGACTAGATTTATATGTTGCTAATCATTTGTCAATAAGATAAAGACAACCAAAGATGAAAATGCCTTTGCACCCTTCTATCCTTATGGCACAAGAAAGTCCAACAGAAAAATCAATACATGACGGGCTATCCGCTCGCCTGTCCGGTTTCGTCCTGGAGGATCTGCTTCCGCACCGCCGGCCTATGCTGCTCATCGGTGAAATCCTTGCGGTGGACAGCGTCACCGCGGTAACCTTGAGCAAGGCTGACCGGACCTGGCCCATGGCAGGTCCGGACGGGGTTTCCCCTCTGATCTTCGTCGAATTGGCGGCGCAGACGGCAGGGGTATGTAACGGATGGGAAAGGATCCGGAAACAGGGGCCGGAATCCGATCAGATGGGATGGCTGGTAGGAGTGAAGCGGGCGGAGTTCCACGTTGACCTCCTCCCCTTTGACCTTCCCGTTACGGCCAGGGCCAGGAATACGCTGGCATTCGAGAAATTCCGGGAGGTGACCAGTCAACTCCACCATAAGGACCACCTTCTGGCCGAGGTCGTCCTGCAACTGTATCAGGCTTGAAAACCATGGCATCGGAAAACAGACAAAAAAACGCGATCATCACCGGCGGCGGCGGCGGTATCGGCAGGGCTATCTGTGTTGAACTCGCCCTCGCCGGATATTATGTGGTGATCAATTACAGGCGCAGCCGGGACAGAGCGGAAGAGACCCTGAGGCAGGTCCTGGCGGCAGGCGGTGCGGGCGAGATCCTGCAGTTCGACGTCTGTGACCGGGAGGAGGCGGAGACGTGCGTGCAGGAGATCAATGACCGGCTGGGGTCAATCGACATCCTGGTGAATAATGCCGGCGTCATCGCCGACGGACTCTTCATGCTGATGTCGCCTGAGAACTGGCGCACAGTGATCGAGACCAGCCTGTACGGCTTCTACAATATGACCCGGCCGGTCATCGAGCGGATGGTGCGCAACCGGCGGGGGGCAATCGTCTCCATCTCCTCGGCGGCCGCACTGATGCCCAACCGGGGGCAGGCTAACTACGCAGCGGCCAAGGCCGGACTCAACGCCGCCAGCAAGGCCTTGGCGGCCGAGGTGGCGCGCCTGGGGATCCGGGTCAACGTGGTGGCCCCGGGACTGATTGAGACCGAGATGATCAAGGATGCCCCCAAGGACCACATCAGAACCCTGATTCCCATGGCCCGCATCGGCAGGCCGGAAGAGGTGGCCCGGGTGGTGGCCTTTCTCTGTTCCGATGCCGCCTCCTATATGACCGGTCAGGTTATCTCGGTCAACGGCGGGATGCTGTGATGGGACGATTGTACTCCTGCCTCCTGGTCTGTCTGATCCTGCTTTCGGCCTCCGTCTTGGCCTGGTCGGCCGAGAAGCCCGTGCGTCTACGCTCGGTGCAGGCTGACTTCACGCAGGAAACACATCTGAAGATCCTCTCCCGGCCGCTGGTCTCCCGCGGCATCTTCGCCTTCCAGGCCCCGCAATCCCTGCGGTGGGAGTATTCCAGTCCTCTGCATTCCATCCTGTTCATGCAGAACGGCAGAATGGAAAAATTCATAGAGAAAGATGGCCGTTTTGAACAGGATAAGGGCATGGGGGCCGGTTCGATGCAGTTCATCCTCCCCGAAATCAGCAGTTGGCTCGAAGGCCGGTTTGCAGATAACCCCGTCTTCACCACTGTTCGCAGAGATGCACGGACCATCGTGCTTACCCCCAAGGAGCCGGGCCTGCAGGCCGTTATCAGCTCCATCGAACTCCATTTGGGACAGCAGGAGGGGGTGATGGATTCGGTGACCATCTTTGAAGGGCCGGATGCCTTTACCCGATTGACCTTCAGTAATACCGTCCTGAACCGGGAGATACCGGAAAACTTTTTTCGCATGCAATGATCGGGCGCAACCTCTTCTTCCTTCTGCTTTTTCTGCTTGCCTCCTGCTCTTTGGCCGACCGGGAAATGCTGCCCGATATCACGCCTGCGGATAAACCCGCACAACATTGCCCGGATTATTTCCCCGCCGGCTCATGGCAGTTTGTCCACGCCATCACCTTTCACATGGCGGCAGGGGGCGAAGGGACCGCTCTTGGCGTGGTGGTCCTTGATCGTAAGGAGATTCGCTGCGCCCTGATGACCGTTGAAGGACTGACTCTGTTTGAGGCCCGGTCGACGGAGGGGCGGCCCGTGCAGGTCAGCCGGGCCGTGCCGCCCTTCGACACCGAGGAGTTTGCCGCAGGTCTCATGGGTGATGTCCGGACGATTTTTCAAAAACCTCAGGGTGAGGCCGAGGATGGCCGTCTTGCCGGCGGGGCTCCGGTGTGCCGCTTCACTGCCGTAGGTCGGGTGACGGATATCCTGCCGCAGCAGGATGGCTGCTGGACCATGCATACCTACAGCGACGGCATCGGGGTCAGGACCATCCGGGCCAGATCCTGCAAAAGGATGGGTACGGCGGTTGTCCCTGAAGATATTGATCTGGTGTCCTCCGGACAGGCCGGATATACACTGCATATGCACCTCATCAGCGCGGAGAAATTGCCCGCCGCCAATTGATATAGTCCATGAAATTCAAACTGATCTACCCCAAATGGCCTAAGCTTTCCGGACAGACCGAGTTCCATCTGCCGCCGCACGGTCCCGTCGTCTTTGCCGCCGCCCTGCCGGATTCCGTCAGCGTCGATTTTACCGATGAGAACCTTGAATCCATCGATTTCGAGGAAGAGGTCGATTTGGTCGGCATCTCCATGATGCTGACCGTGCAGGTGAAACGCGGCTGGGAGATAGCCGATTGCTACCGGAAGAAAGGCATCAAGGTGATCTTCGGCGGCATTGCCACCATGCTCCATGCCGAGGAGACCATGCTGCATGCCGACGCGGTTTTTCTGGGTGAGGCGGAAGGCCGGATGGAGGGGGTTCTGGACGACTTCCGGCGCGGGGAATTGCGAAAATGCTATGATTTCATCGAAGACCGGCCGGATATCGCGCTGGTCGGCACGGCCCGGCGCGATATCCTCAACCGGCGGCTCTATAATCATAAGGGTGTGCAGATGGTTGATCTGGTGCATGCCTCACGAGGCTGCCGGTTCAACTGCTACCCCTGCGCGGTTGCCTACCTCGGGGGCAGACAGTTCCGGCCGCGGCCCATCGACAAGGCGATAGCGGAGATGGCGGCCATCGACAACAACCGCCTGTTTATCGTCGACAACTCCCTGGCCCAGGATACTGCCTGGGAGACCGAGTTGTTCCGGGAGATGATCCCGTTGAAAAAGAAATGGTGCTGTCATCCCATCGAAGACAAGCCCGAGGTGCTCGATCTTGCCGCCCGGGCCGGGGCCTGGTATGTCTATCAGGCGGTGTTTGATACCTCCGATTATATCCGCGAGCGGATCAAACGCTATCACGATCACGGAATCGGGGTGGAAGGGACGATTCTTCTCGGTCTCGATACCCATACCGAAGACTCCATCAAACGGCTGATCGATTTTCTGCTTGAGATTGAGCTGGATCTGGCCGAATTCACGGTCCTCACTCCCTTTCCCCACACCAAGGCCTTTGCCGAGCTGCAGGATCAGGGGCGTATCCTGACCTATGACTGGGACAGGTATACGGCCGATCAGGTCGTCTTTCAACCAAAGAATATGACGCCTGCGAGGCTGGAGGAACTCCTCGGGTATGCCTGGGACACCTTTTACCGGGACGAATCGCAGAATATCAAGATGGCCAAGCTCTTCCAGCAGGTGGTGCGCAAGGAGATGGCCGACAATACCTTCCGGCCGCGCAACAGGGAGCTTGCCGGGCAGGCCTTCGGCAGAGAGCGGACGGGAGGGGAATAAGATGGCCGCCGCCGATCATATCGCAGAGATTTCCTCCCTGCTTACAGGACCGCGGAAGGCAGGCCTGGAATTCATTCAGGCCGGTGCGACCATCGACGAGGTCTATGCGATGGCTGCCTGGCTGCGGGCAAGCCTGGCCGGAGAAAAGAGGGCCGCAGTCTGTCTGGCCACGGAAGACAGGGCGGTCATCGCCGCGGCGCTTCTGGCCTCGCTGGCCGGGGGACCGGCACTGCTCCTGCCCTATGCCTTTTCAGGCCAGGCCCTGTCCGGTCTGCAGCAGGCAACCGGATTTACCGTGGCCATCAGCGATAGAGACAGGGATTTTCCTGCCGACACCGAATTGATCCTGCCGAAACGAGGAGACTCGGGTCCGGATCTGGCCAGTCTTGCAGCCGATCCGCACCGGGAGCTGCTCCGGCTGTATACGGGCGGCTCCACCGGCCTGCCGCAGATCTGGTCCAAGACGGGGGGCAATATCTTCGCCGAGTCCCTGTTCCTGGCCAAGCACTTCGGCGTCACGCCCAGGGACCGTATCCTTGCCACCATCTCCCCCTATCATATCTACGGGCTGCTCTATTCCGTCACGCTGCCGCTTGTCTCCGGGGCGGCAGTCCTGCAGGAAACCCCCTCTTTCCCGGAGGAGATCCTGCAAGCCATCGACGATTGCCAGGCGACGATCCTGGTCAGCGTCCCGGCTCACTACCGGGCCCTGCGCGGCAAACCTGTCGAGGGTTCCTCTCTTCGGCTGGCATTTTCCTCAGCCGGCGCCCTTGAGGCCGAGGTCAACAGTGACTTCTGCCGGAATAATTCGGTGGAGATCGTTGAGATTTACGGCTCCACCGAGACAGGAGGCATCGCCCTGCGCAACGGCTGCCAGGGCGAAGAGCAGTTCACGCCGTATCCGACGGTCGACTGGAGGATCGGCGGTCAGCAGCTTTTGGTTAGATC
>JAJYAX010000157.1 GCA_021779275.1 Deltaproteobacteria bacterium
ACCTGACCCTGATGGCGCTGACCATCGCCACCGGTTTCGTCGTCGATGACGCCATCGTCATGATCGAGAACATCAGCCGCTATATCGAGCAGGGCTACTCCCCCATGGAAGCGGCCCTGAAGGGCTCGGAACAGATCGCCTTCACCATCATGTCGCTGACCATCTCCCTGGTGGCGGTGCTGATCCCGCTGCTCTTCATGGGTGATGTGGTGGGGCGGCTCTTTCGCGAATTCGCGATCACGCTGGGGGTGACCATCGTCATCTCGGCCGTGGTCTCGCTGACCCTGACGCCGATGATGTGCGCCAGGCTCCTGAAGCCGCAGTCGACGGAACGGCGCAGTCGGCTCTTTCAAAAATCCGAGGATATCTTCGACGGGATCATAGAGTTCTACGGCAAGACACTGAGATGGGTCCTGCGCCATCAGACGGCCACCCTCTTTGTCGCGGCCGGCACCCTGGTCCTCACCGTGCTGCTCTATCTCTGGATACCGAAAGGCTTCTTCCCGGTCCAGGATACCGGCATCATCATCGGTATTTCCGAGGCGCCGCAGTGGATCTCCTTTCCGGCCATGGCCAAACGCCAGCAGGCCCTGGCCAGGGTGATCCTCCAGGATCCCGCAGTCGAAAGCCTGTCGACCTTCATCGGGGTCGACGGAACCAACACCACCCTGAATACCGGCAGGGTCCTGATCAACCTGAAGCCCCGCTCCGAGAGAGGACTCGACGCCTCCGGGGTCATACGCCGCCTGCAGCCCGAGATCGCAAAACTGTCCGGGATCGCCCTGTTTATGCAGCCGGTGCAGGACCTGACCGTCGAGAGCCGCGTCAGCAAGACCCAATACCAGTACAGCCTGGAAGACCCGGATTTCAAGGAGCTGAATGCCTGGACGCCGAGGCTGGTCGAGGCCTTAAGCAGGCTGCCGGAACTCAGCGATGTCAGCTCCGACCAGCAGGACCAGGGCCTGAAGGTCTCGCTTGCTATCGACCGGGATACCGCATCACGGCTCGGCATCACGCCCCAGATGATCGATGACACCCTCTATGACGCCTTCGGGCAGCGGCAGGTGTCGACGATGTTCACCCAGCTCAATCAGTACCGGGTGATCCTTGAGGTCAAGCCCGAATTCAGGCAGCATCCCGATCAGCTGAAGAATATATTCATCACCGGAGCAGGCGGCAGGCAGGTGCCCCTGGACGCCATTACCACGACCTCCGAGACAACCGGCGCCCTGATCATCAGTCATCAGGGTCAATTTCCGGCCAACACCCTCTCCTTTAATCTGGCGCCGGGGGCCTCCCTGGGTGACGCCGTCACGGCCATCCAGAAGACCTCGCAGGACCTGCACCTGCCGGCCAGCATTCAGGGCAGCTTTCAAGGCACGGCCCAGGCCTTCCGGTCGTCACTGGCCAATGAATCGTGGCTTATCCTCGCCGCGCTGGTTACGGTCTATATCGTGCTGGGCGTCCTCTACGAGAGCTATATCCATCCCATCACCATTCTGTCCACGCTGCCGTCGGCAGGCGTCGGCGCCCTGCTGGCCCTGCTCCTCTGCCGCACCGAGTTCAGCGTCATCGCCCTGATCGGCATCATCCTGCTCATCGGCATCGTCAAGAAAAACGGCATCATGATGGTCGACTTCGCCCTCGACGCGGAGCGCAGGGACGGCATGTCGCCGGTTGATGCGATCTACCAGGCCTGCCTGCTGCGTTTCCGTCCCATCATGATGACCACCATGTCCGCGCTGCTGGCGGCGGTGCCGCTCGCCCTGGGGACAGGCATGGGCTCGGAACTCAGGCATCCGCTGGGTATCTCCATCATCGGAGGGCTCATCATCAGCCAGATCCTGACCCTCTATACCACACCGGTCATCTATCTCTGGTTTGACGGCCTGGCCAGACGCCTGGACAGGAAAAAATCTGCAGGCGCATCTGCAACCGTCCATTCCGAGCCTGCCGCGCCCGGAGAAAAATGAATATCTCCGCCCCCTTCATCCGCAGACCTGTCGCAACGACCCTGCTGACGATAGGTCTCGTTCTCTCGGGTCTTCTGGCCCTGCGGACCCTGCCGGTGGCCCCCCTGCCGCAGGTGGATTTCCCGACCATCTTCGTCTCGGCCTCTCTGCCGGGGGCCAGCCCCGAGACCATGGCGACATCGGTGGCGGCGCCGCTGGAGCGCCAGTTCGCCCATATCGCAGGCGTTGCCGAAATGACCTCGGCCAGCGGCCTGGGATCCACCTCCGTCGTCCTGCAGTTTGAACTCAATCGCAATATCGACGGGGCGGCGCGGGACGTCCAGGCTGCAATCAACGCGGCCAGGTCCAACCTGCCCGCCAATCTGCCCAGCAACCCCAACTACCGCAAAGTCAACCCCGCCGATGCGCCGGTCCTGATCCTGGCGCTGACCTCGGATACCAGCAAAAGAGAGATGATGTATGACGCCGCCTCGACGATCCTGGCCCAGAAGTTATCGCAGGTCGATGGGGTGGGCCAGGTGCTGGTCAGCGGCAGTTCCCTGCCGTCCGTGCGGGTGGAGCTGAATCCCACCGCCCTGAACAAATACGGCATCGGGCTGAACCAGGTGGCCGGCACCATTAGCGCCACCAACGCCAATAAACCCAAAGGACAGCTGGCCGACGATCTCCGGACCTGGGAGATACGGACCAATGACCAGCTCCATCAAGCCAGGGACTACAAAACCCTGATCGTCGCCTATAAAAACGGGGCGCCGGTCCGGCTGGCCGATGTGGCGGATGTGGAAAATTCGGTGGAGGATCTGCGAAATGCCGGTCTGGTCAATGGCAAGCCCTCCGTCATGGTCATCATCTTCCGGCAGCCCGGCGCCAACATCATCGAGACCGTCGACCGGGTGCGGGCGCTGCTGCCGCAATTCGAGGCCTCCCTGCCGGGCGCGATCAAGCTGACGGTGGTCAATGACCGTTCCCCGACCATCCGGGCCTCGCTTCAGCATGTGGAGGTGACCCTTGTTATCTCGGCGCTGCTGGTGATCCTGGTGGTATTCGCCTTCCTGCGCAACGTCCGGGCCACCTTGATACCCGCCGTTGCGGTGCCGGTGTCGCTGATCAGCACCTTCGGCGTCATGTATCTCCTCAACTACAGCCTGGACAACCTGTCGCTGATGGCGCTGACCATCGCCACCGGTTTTGTGGTCGATGACGCCATCGTGGTGCTGGAAAACATCACCCGCCATATGGAACAGGACGGGATGTCGGCCCGGGAGGCGGCCTTCCTGGGGGCCAAAGAGATCGGTTTCACCGTCCTGTCCATCAGCATCTCCCTGGTGGCGGTCTTCACGCCCATCCTGCTGATGGGCGGGATGATGGGCCGTCTCTTCCGGGAGTTCGCCGTGACCCTGTCGGCGGCCATCATGATCTCGCTGGCCGTCTCACTGACGACGACACCGATGATGTGCGCCCGGCTCTTGAAGAACCAGAAGGAAGAAGAGCATGGACGGCTGTACAGAACGAGCGAGGGGGCCTTCCTCTGGCTGCACAGCCGGTATGAATCCAGCCTGAAATGGGCGCTCCGCCACCCCCGGCTGATGATTTCGGTCACTCTGATGACGGTGGTGATCAATATCCTTCTCTTTACCATAGTCCCCACCGGCCTGTTTCCCCAGCAGGACACGGGCCGCCTGATGGGCGCCATCCAGGCCTCGCAGGATATCTCCTTCCAGGAGATGAGCAAAAAGCTCAAGGCCATAGTCGACATTGTTCAGGCGGATCCGGCGGTCGATACCGTTGCCGCCTTCACCGGCGGCGGAACCACGAAAAATACCGCCAGGATGTTCATTGCCTTGAAACCCCTGTCCGAGCGCAAGCTGAGCGCCGACCAGGTGATCGGCAGACTCCGCAAAAAGTTGACGCAGGTGGCGGGAGCGCCCGCCTTCCTGCAGGCGGTGCAGGACCTCCGGGTGGGAGGCAGGATGAGCAGCGCCCAATACCAGTATACCCTGCGGGGGGATGATCTGCAGGAACTCTTGACCTGGGCGCCGCGGGTCGAGGAAAAATTGCGGACCCTGCCGGGCATTGCCGACGTCAACAGCGACCAGCAGGACCGTGGCAACGAGACCCTGCTGGTGATCGACCGGCCCACGGCCTCCCGCCTGGGCATCTCAACGCAGGTGATAGATCAGACCCTGTACAGGGCCTTTGGCCAGAGCCAGGTCTCCATCATGTATACCCTGCTCAACCAGTACCATGTGGTCATGGAGGTTGCGCCGCAATACTGGCAAAGGCCTTCAACCCTTCGCGATATGTATGTCCAGTCAGCCAACGGAACGCTGGTCCCTCTGAGCGTCTTTTCCCATTATGAACCTGTGCCCACGCCCCTGGCCGTGGCCCATCAGGGCCAGTTCCCGGCGGTGACGATTTCCTTCAACCTCCTGCCCGGGGCCTCCCTGGGTGATGCGGTCACCACCATCCAGGCCGCCACCAGGAAGATGGTCCTCCCCTCTTCCATCCGCGGCGTATTCCAGGGCACGGCCCAGGTCTATCAGGCATCGCTTGCCAACCAGCCCCTGCTGATCCTGGCCGCCCTCATCTCGGTCTATATCGTGCTGGGGATTCTCTACGAAAGCACCATCCATCCGATAACCATCATATCCACCCTGCCCTCCGCCGGGGTCGGGGCGCTTGTGGCGCTTCTGGTCTGTAAGACGGAACTCAGCATCATCGCGATGATCGGCATAATCCTGCTCATCGGCATCGTCAAAAAGAACGGCATCATGATGGTCGATTTCGCCCTCGATGCGGAGCGCAGACAGGGCTGTACGCCTGAGGAGGCCATCTTTCAGGCCTGCATGCTCAGGTTTCGCCCGATTATGATGACCACCATGGCGGCGCTCCTCGGGGCGCTTCCCCTGGCCATAGGCCTTGGTGTCGGCGGCGAGCTGCGCCGGCCGCTGGGCATCTCCATCGTCGGCGGTCTGATCTTCAGCCAGATGCTGACCTTATTTACCACGCCGGTGGTCTATCTCTATATGGACCGCTTCAGGATAGGGATGAATAGGAAACGGCAGGCCCGAA
>JAJYAX010000158.1 GCA_021779275.1 Deltaproteobacteria bacterium
AGAGAAACTGCAGGAGTGTCTTTTCGAAGGGGCTGAGATTTTCATACTGCTGCAGTAAATCGTTTTCAATTGTCATTGTTGAGTGTGTGTTCAACCGGAACAGTATCCGGGCCTGACGACTATTTAACGTAAAATTACTGGAAAAATGACGGGAAGCAAACATTCGACTATAGCATGTATGGCGGGGAAAAGGAAAAAAAAGTTGGCGGCGTTCATTTCTTCCTGGGAGTTGCACCGGTGGTGCGGAGGGATTGACGGAGGCGTTGGTCCGGATTGCCGGTTTGGAAAATTGTCGGATTTTTTATGCATCACATTCCGGCGATTTGTCTTAAAAAATGAACGGTAATTTATAAAAATAATGTTATATTAAAAACTTAACCTCATGTAAACAGATATAAATACAATTGACATTGTGCCAACGATAGACTATTCATAGTTGACACAATGTCAACCAATAATTGATGTAAGATCAATGTGGATACTCGTTGTTTACAATGAGGGAATATGACTGCGTTGGGATATATTTATTTGACCATGGACCGGGAGTCCCAGGTGACGGTGGCGGAACAGCAGCGGGCCATCCAGGCCTATGCAAAATCCCTCGGCCTTACGGTGGAAGAATTCTTCGTTGAGCAAGGGGGGGCGCTGAGGACACCATTTCGGGAAAGAAAAGAGGCAGCCAGATTACTTGCGGGAGTGCAGCCGGGTGATACCCTGATAGCTCTAAAATCCGAATGGATATTGGGTTCTGCCAAGGAGGGCGTTCGACTCATCCTATCGTTGAGAAAGGCGTCTGTATCGTTGTTTTGTATGGATTTAAAGGAAAATATTTCTCTTGCAACAGAAAGAAGGCTGGTTGTCTCCGAAGGTGGATCTTCCCTGGTTTTGGCTGTCTTGACGGCCCTTGCCGCCTGCGAAACCAGTAAACATGGGGAATCGATCAAGGCGACCAAAAGACATCAGAAGCGGGAGGGGAAATATCTGGGCGGACCTGTTCCGTTCGGATGGCAGGTTGAAGGGGAATATCTGATCCAGGATCGGAAGCAGCAGCAGATTATCAAGGAGATCGTTTCCTTGCGATCAGATCGTTGGTCGTATAGAGATATTGTCCGCAAGCTTCAGGAACGGCACGCTCTGCAGGTATCCCACGAGGGGGTACGCCGGATCCTGATGAGCAACGCCCAAAAAAAAGAGGAAGAGGGGAAACGGAAATCAAGCGGGAAAAAGAAGAAAAATCCATAGTTGACGCCCAAAGGAACCGCTGCTGGGAGAACCGGCCGGTCCGCTAGAGACCCTTGTGTGTTGTGACAATCGCCTGTTTCCTCTGATTGTTGATCCAGGCGTTAAGGATCTGTTGTTGCTTCAGCTTCAACAGGGCATTTCTGTACTGGTCACGTTCGGAATCACTCAATTCCATCTTTGGGGTTGTCCGTTCGGCAAATTTATAGACAAAATAGCCCTTATCGGACTCACCGGGTTCAGCGGGATAGGGCGATTTTGCAGAGAGCTGAAAGATCTGTTCTAAAAGAGAGAGCGGAAATGGCGATTTTTGTTCCGGATTTCCTTTTGACAGTAAGCCGGATGATTGCATGCTTAATCCGGCATCGCTGATCAGTTTTGCAAAATCTCCTCCGGTTTTTGCCTGCGAGAGGATGTCCTCGGCAGTCTTCTTGGCCATCTCGGCAGACTTAACAGAGACATAGTCCTTGGTTACCTGGTCCTTGATGTCCGCTATGGGCGGGATGGTCGGTTCCTTTATCTGCTCCGCAAAGAGAATTGCATAGCCATTCGCTGTTTCTATAAGCGAACTCAGCTCCCCCTGTTTCAAGGCGAAGGCGGCGTTGAGGAATGTCTGGTCGCCTTTGATATCCGCCGGTGGAGAATTACGGCTGAAGAAATTGGTTTCGATGACGGCTGTGTCCGGATGGCCTTTGATATATGCCTCCAGACTTCCGGCCCCGATAATGCCTTCATAGCAGGTATTGGCTACCTGGAAGGCCATGGATTTGGCCTGTTCCAGTTGGAGTCTACGGACTATCTCGTCGTGTACTTCCGCCAGGGGTTTGATGGCGGCCGGTTTGCTGTCTTCATTTTTTGGGGCAGGCATGGTGAAATCAGCACTGTTTCTGTCGTAATAGTTCTTAACAGAGGCCTCGTCGATAGCGATTTTTTTAGCTATATCGCTCAGATTGAACGATAAATATTTAAGTTTCAACTGCGGGGCGGTCTCGTAGTTTTTCTTGACTGTCTCGAACCAGGATGAAAGTTCCGTGTCGGTGACATGCACCTTGTTTCTGAACAGCTCAGGGGAGATTCTGGCAAATGCAACGGAGACGCTTTCTTTTTCCAGGTCATAGAGATCTTCTATCTCGTGGTCGGTGACAATGGAGGCAAAATTGCCGATATCTACGATTGCTCTCTGCGCAAGCATATCGACCTGCATTGAGGTCTCAAATTTATGGGCGGTATAGCTGTTTCTGGCGAGGATCGACTTGTATTTTTCCAGACTGAAGGCCCCATTGTCCTGGAACGCCGGCATCTTCTGGATGGTGTCCTGGATCTCTGCCGGGCTGATGAAAAGTCCCATTTTCATGGCGCCTTGACGGAGAAGGGCATCCTGGATGAATCGATTA
This sequence comes from Deltaproteobacteria bacterium, assembly GCA_021779275.1. GTDB lineage: Bacteria > Desulfobacterota > Desulfobulbia > Desulfobulbales > Desulfocapsaceae > CAIUQR01. Next base: position 2,634 of record JAJYAX010000158.1, read on the forward strand.
ATGACCTGCTGCTTAAGACCGATTTTCTCAGCCAATCCCTGGGGAATGGCTCCATTGAATTGATCTCTCAGCTGGGCCAGGGCCTGCTCGTAGGCCTTTTGGAATTGTTGAAAGGATATCTCCTCGCCGTTAATGGATATTGCCGACTGGTTGCTGTCCATCATCCGTGTTCCTACACCCCAGAAGATGAAGACCAGCGCAATGATAACCACAACTGCCTGCATAATAGTGGATTGAGCTTTATTTCGGAGTATCTGAAGCATGACGTCACAGTGTTGGGGATTTGATAATTCTGCGGCAGGCATAATGTTCCCGGAAGAGAGAGAAAAAGACAGCAGCCCTTGCAGTGTATTCGGTAAAAGTTCCAATAGATGTTGGATGTACCCTTTCTCTTTCCTCCATGCAAGAAAAAACCGAGAGAAAAACCATGAAATTTAGCAGGAAATGAATCGATATGGGGCAATATGCGCCCCTTGCGCATTAATTGTTTTGCGTTTGATATTAAAAGGATGCCAATTTCCTGCAACGTAAGGAAAGTGGGCAGGAATGGATCGCCGATCTGCACGTCATGCTTCAACCTCTGCTAAGCCGCAGGATTTTTAGGCGAATTTGCAGGGAAATCTATGCGCTACAATCCTGGACGCATGAATAGTTCGTGGAATTACATCTGGTTATATCGTGCGGTTAAAAGGTGAGAAATGTTCGTCATTCACTTGACAAACCTTTGCTCCTATAGTAATAAAGCGTAGTTAGTTTACGGCTTGACTTAAGAACGGTGAAAACCATAAAATAATATTTTCAAGGAGGTATGAAATGCCGACACTCGAACACAATGGATCCAGCTTTCAGGTAGATGAAGATGGCTTCCTGCTTAAAGGAATGGAAGAATTCAATCAGGATTGGATTGATTATGTAAAAGGCGTTGAAGGTATCGCTGAATTGACCGATGAGCACAATAAAGTAATCGACGCCCTGCAGGAATACTACAAGAAAAACGGTATTGCCCCCATGGTTCGTATTCTTTCCAAGACCACCGGCTTCCCGCTGAAACGAATTTATGAGTTGTTCCCGTCCGGACCTGGCAAAGGAGCCTGTAAGATGGCTGGTCTTCCTAAACCGACGGGTTGCGTTTAATACGGTTTGCTGGAAGCGTTTGACTGACTGTAAAAGGGAGGCGCCCCGCCGGGGTGCCTCCCTTTTTGTGTTTTGGGCAAGAGTGACATCCTTATTCGAGTATTTTCTGCAGGAGCCCTTTGTGAAGGTCTTCTATTCTCTTGCCGTATTCCTGCGGGCTGATGACCGCTCCGCGAATTCCGCCGCGAAGATTTATCTCGGTCAGGTAGACCGTGTCGTCATGGGTCAGCATCAGGTCTATATGGGCATAGGGAAAGGCTCCCCGGAGCATGACCTTTTTGCAGAGGGCCATCTGTTCCTTTGAGAGTTCCCAGCGGATGGCTCTGCCGCCACAGTGCAGATTGTTCCGGAAATTATCGGGGTTGAGGCGTTGGTACGCCTCGATATAGTCTCCAAGAATGATAACGCGGATATCGCGACTCTCGGCAATAAATGGCTGCAGGACAAAAGGAAAGGGGAGGACACTGTTGGCCGCCAGGGTGAAGATATCCTCCGGGTCTTTGAACAGATGGATGCCTAAGCCCCCATTCTTCCTGTCATGCTTGAGGATGATAGGTCGCGTTGCCGTTCTTTCATACCGGCAAATCACGCCCAGAAGACCATGAATATCATAGACGGCCTCTGTCCCGGGAAGCATCATGGGGAGAAAGATCCTTGCCTGAAAGGTCTTTGACCTGCTGGCAAGTTGAGAGGTTGCGGAGGGGATGAGAATAACCCCCCGTTCAACGAGGTCCAGAAGAAGATGTTCCTCCTGGGGTTTCAGGCGGAGACGGCAGCAGACAATATCGTCCGCCTGAAGTTGGTGCATGCACGATGTCAGGGTCTTGTTATCCCTGATGATTCGTGGGGAACGGGACAAGTCAGAATACCATTTCAGTGAAACGTTCGAGGAATTCAGGCGGCAATTCCTCCTCACAGCTTCCACAAAACAATTTTATGTCGCCTAGGACCTGGGACTCATTTTCTTCCTGAGTGAAACTTCCGTCCGCATTCTGTCTGAAATACGTCGTAATGATGGCATCTTCCGCTATCTGAAAAAAGTTACCGTCATTTCCACAGAAAGGACACGTTAATCGGTTGGATATGGTGGGTTCGCGGCTTGACATAGAGAGACGTGGAGACCGGTTGAAGGAGGTGGATGATTATATTTTTATTCCGGGTGCCGGTACATCTCCCTGGCTGCTGTCTGTATCGGCGGAATGTTGTTCCTGCATGGCTGCTTTGATCTCGCCCTCCAGCAACGCTCCGGGTTCCACCGTCAG
>JAJYAX010000159.1 GCA_021779275.1 Deltaproteobacteria bacterium
TGTCCTCTCCGGTCTGCTGACCATTGGAGATCTGGTTGTTTTTATCTCCTATGTCACTGCCCTCTACGGCCCGGTGAACAGCATCACCCAGAGCTGGGGACTCCTGCATGAGGCAAAGGCCGGCCTGGACCGGGTCTTCCAGATCCTGAATGTCAATCACGACCTGCCGGATGGCCAGGCCCTCTTTCCGGCCAGAGGCGCCGCAGGCGATATATCCATTCAAGGGGTCGTCTTTGGTTATCCTCAGGACCGGCCCATTCTGAAAAATATCAGCCTCCAGATAAAGGCCGGAGAAAAGGTCGCCATTGTGGGCGCATCGGGGGCCGGGAAGTCGACCCTGATAAGTCTGATACCCCGTTTTTGCGACCCTTCCGTCGGCAGTGTGCTGCTGGATGGCGTGGATATCCGCACCTACAGGCTCGACTCCCTGCGCCGCCAGATTGCCATGGTTCTGCAGAATCCCGTTGTCTTCCCCCTGTCGATTGGGGAAAATATTTCCTATGGCTGTCCCGATGCAACACCCCCCGAGATCGTTTCCGCTGCGCGCATTGCCTGTATTCATGACGTTATTGAAAGGCTTCCCGACGGCTACGGGACATTCATAGGCGAAGGCGGCTACGCCCTCTCCGAAGGGGAGAAACAGCGCATTACCATTGCCAGGGCGATCTTGCGCGACGCCCCCATACTGATACTCGACGAACCCACCTCTTCCGTCGATGTGCAGACCGAAGAGCGGATCATGGAATCCCTGCTGGAGCCGTCCTCAGACAAGACGGTGATCGTCATCACCCACCGTCTCTCCGCAGTCCGGCATGCAGACCGCATCGTGGTCATGGAGGGTGGAAGGATTATTGCCGAGGACACATGTGATAGACTGCTTGCGGCCTCACCGCACATCGCCACAGGCCTGAGGACAGAGGACAGTGATATCGTCTCCCCGGGAAACGGCCTGTAATTTTTAATCGAAAAAAAGATGTATTTTCGCTCGTTTACCGAGCGGCTAGAAGGAAGATGCAATTACTATCAACAGAAAAAGGAGGGCGCACGGATGAACAAACTGAAAAGAGTGACGGAGATTTGTGAAGAGTCGGCTGAGTCCGTAAAAGACGTAACCGAGATCAGTGAAAAAACGGCCGATGCCATCAGGGGCGGAAAGAGCTGCAGTTGCTCATGCAGCTGTCCCGGCAACGACACGGATGGCGGAAAATCCACAACGACTCTTAATACCTTTGCCTCGTAATCCCGGAGGAAAAGGTATTGCTCACATTCTACCAATATTTCCCGAACGGCAGTGCGGGATTATTGGTAGAAATGGCCTCGGCCGACACTGACACGTCTTACAGATGACAAAACAAACGATATCGTTTTTTGAAAAAGACTACCCGCTGGTCAAGATCTTTGCCTATGGGGATGAACTTCTTGTTTATGATGCCAAACCGCATCTCGCCTTTATCATGTCCCCTGCGGAGATGGACGTGCTGATTGATTTTTTGGACGGAAGGCCGGAAGACGAGCTGGCCACGATCCATACCCCCCGGCTCAATCCGGAATACATCAACAAACTGTTTTTAAAATTCACCGGTCTCCGGCGTGCCGGTGTGTTTATAAAGGGGCCGGTTGATGAAATATCCCCGGTGCAGAGAGATGAGATACAAGAACAACTTCAGTATTTCGACAAGAACATCCTGCTGAGGAAGTTTTGTCTGGAGGTGACGGAGGACTGCAATTACCGATGCACGTATTGCAAGAGGACAATTGCAAAAGATTACAGAGGCCATGCCAAGAACAACCTGAGCGAAGAAAACGCCTATAAGGGGATAGATTATTATTTTGACAAATATACCGCCTTCTCTCAGCAATTATCCGCGGAAAAAAGGGACCTGCTGCTCCAGGTTGTTCCCCCTGGTCTGTCGTGGTATGGCGGCGAGCCCTTCCTGAATTTTGACCTGATCAAAAAGACTGCCGACTATTTCAAAAGCAGGCCTTGGGGCGACTATAACATCCAAGCCGGGGATCTCAGGTTCAGTTCGAACACCAATCTTTCCGTTATAACGGATGAGATACTGCATTTTCTGGTGGCTAACAGGGTCCATCTCTTCGCAAGTCTTGATGGTCCGGCAGACGAGCATGACAGGTGCCGGGTCTTTGAGAATGGAGGAGGAACCTTCCAGCTTGCCTATAGCAACCTGATAAAGATCAAACAGTTCGATGCAGCCTATTTCAGAGAATTGGTCTCCCTTTTCGGCGTCTATACCGACGGCCATGATTACCACCGCTGTGTTGAGTTCAATCGAAATATCGGCGCCTCAAGCTGCCAGCATTTTCAGGCTGAATACAGCGGCGCCTTTGTGGCGGATCCCGACAGGGCATCCAGACCCTACAGGACCTCCATTGACAATCATCTGGCTGAATTCAAGGAAAAGGTCCTGGTTGAAGGCTCGAATCCCGAGGCCAATATGGACGCTTTTTCCCATCTCTTTCCCTTTGCCAGCCTTAACTACGATCATCCCGCCGGAAAAAATTCCCTGCAGATGCTGATCACCTGTCCCATGGGATTTGACAATCTGATGGTGACCGCCGGCGGAGATTTCCTGATCTGCCATAAGGTCAATGACAGCATGCCCGTCGGCCATTGTGATTCGGGTCTGGATCAGGAAAAACTCATCGAGATCAATCGACGGTATAACGCCGCCATCAACATGGCCTGCAGGAGTTGCTGGAATGTCCATTTCTGCAGCGTCTGCGCGGCCAGCAGGATGGTTGACAATGATTTCGTCAATCCCACGGAGAAAGAGTGTGATTTTTTCAGACTCCGGGCAACCTATAATTTTCTCTGCTTCATTCACCTCTCCCGGGAGCAGCCGGACTTTCTGGAAAGGATATTCGCCTACCGGAATGACCGCAAACGTTTTATCGGGATTATTGATAAAAATGATTTTTAGACGGAGTTTCCCGTTTTATACCCAGTATGACGCAATGGACTGCGGCCCGGCCTGCCTGCGCATGGCGGCAAAATACTACGGCAAACGCTATTCGCTCCAGTATCTCAGGGAAAGGAGTTATGTGACCAGGGAGGGCGCCTCGCTCCTCGGTCTTCGTGATGCCGCGCAGGCCATCGGCATGCGGGCAACCTGCGTTCTGGCCTCTCTTGACTATCTGGCATCCGAGGCCAAGCTGCCCTGCATTGTCCATTGGGATACCGATCATTTCGTGGTTGTCTATAAAATCGAGAACGATACTATCCATGTGGCCGACCCGGCCTATGGCCGGGCCAGGTATGAAAAGCCTTTTTTTTTATCGCATTGGGCCACGACGGGTACTGAAGGCTACGCCCTCCTCCTGGATCCCGCCGAAGAATTTTACACCAGAGAAGAAGAGGCCCCGGCCAAGACGGGTCTTCCCTTCCTGCTCTCCTCTCTTGCGCCCTATGGACAACTGCTGGTCCAGCTTATCCTGGCCATGCTGCTCGGCAGCCTCATCCAGCTCATCCTGCCCTTCCTGACTCAGATGATTGTCGACAAGGGCGTCAGCAGGAAGGATATCAATATCCTGCAACTCATTCTCCTGGGCCAGTTTTTCCTGGTTGTCAGCCGTGTCTCCGTGAATTTCATCCGGGGCTGGATACTCTTTTATATAAGCACCCCGTTGAATATCACCCTGGTCTTCGATTTTTTAAAAAAACTGACAACACTTCCTCTGGGGTTTTTCGATATCAAGATGATCGGCGACACCTTGCAGCGGATTGGCGACCATCAACGGGTGGAGTCATTTATAACCTCAACGGTCTTGAGTATCCTTCTTACCCTGATCAATATCATCGTCTTCGGCATCGTCTTGATCGTCTATCGCCTGCAGATCTTTCTGATTTTTCTGGCGGGGGTGCTCCTGTATCTGGTCTGGATCCGCCTCTTTCTCGCCAGGCGCAGAGAGATAGACTTTTCCCAATTCAGACAAAAGGGGAAAAATCAGAGCGCCATCATCCAGCTTATTATGGGAATGCAGGAGATCCGGCTCAACAACGGTGAAAAAAAGAAAATCTCCGGCTGGGTGAAGATCCAGGACGATCTCTTCGCCATCAGCAGGAAAAGTCTGGCCCTGACCCAGAACCAGCAATCCGGCTGTCTGCTCATACAGGAAACGCAGAATATCATCATCACCTTCGTTGCAGCCTCCCTCGTTATCAGCGGCGAAATCACCCTGGGCATGATGCTGGCGATTCAGTTCATTCTGGGGCAGCTCAACGGCCCCGTCGAGCAACTGGTGCATTTTGTCGCCTCCGCCCAGGATGCCAAAATCAGTTATGAGCGGATTGAAGAAATCCACCGCATGCAGGATGAAGAGGGTGCCGCGGCGAGGGAGGATATTCCGGAAGGGGCTGACATCATACTCTCCGATGTCTCCTTTCAATATGCCGGACCCTATTCGGAAAAGGTGCTGAAAAACGTCTCCTGTGTCCTGCCGGGCAGAAAGATAACCGCCATCGTGGGGGCAAGCGGCAGCGGCAAGACCACCCTTTTGAAACTCATCCTGGGAATGTATCGGCCGGTGGGCGGTGCGATTGCCATCGGTGACTCCCCCCTGCCGGAACTTTCCCAGATCGCCTGGAGAAGTAAATGCGGTCTGGTTATGCAGGATGGATATATTTTTTCAGATACCCTGGCCGATAATATCGCCTTGGGCGATGGGCCCATTGATACCGGCAAGATGAAACAATCAGCCGCAATCGCCAATATCGAGGAATTTATCGAAGGTCTGCCCTCGGGCTATCAGACCAGGATCGGGGCTGAAGGGCATGGACTGAGCCAGGGACAGAAACAGCGGGTATTGATAGCGAGGGCTGTCTACAAGGATCCGGACTACCTGTTTTTTGACGAGGCCACCAACTCCCTGGATGCCTGCAATGAGACGGCCATAATGCAAAAATTGGCTGTTTTTTTCAAAGATAAGACCGTGGCCATCGTGGCGCATCGATTGAGCACGGTCAAAAATGCCGATCAGATCATGGTGCTGGAT
>JAJYAX010000160.1 GCA_021779275.1 Deltaproteobacteria bacterium
TCCGGGCAATCGTCAGTCTGACCTTTGGATAGAGATGTCTCCTGCCCTCCAGCAGGTCATTTTCCAGCACGGCCAATCGTCGTAACAGGGGTGTCCGTTCCATGGAGGGCGCCCCTTCTTGTCTCTCTGATCGTCCTGCCACCAGTTCCTGGCAACGGAAGCAGCCGGGGAAATTAAGCCGTCTGCCATCCGGCCTGGTCATCGCCGCAGGGACGCCATGGGTCCGGCAGACCATCAGCCGGTACGAATAGAGGACGCACAGCCCGTGCTGATTTAACGGGCACATCACCTGGGGACGTTCATCCCGGGCCAGAGCCTCGGCAGAGGCCTGCTCATAGGCCTCCGCCCGCAGCAATATCCGCCGCTGATCATCCGGGGAAAGCTGCCGGAATCCAAGCCAGAGATAGCTCCACTCGGCATAGGTGTGGTGCTCAAAATAGGAATCACAGCAATTATCCGGACAGCCGGTGCAGGAAAATCCCAATTCTGTCGCCACCAGGTTGTAGGCTGCCTCCATTTCCTGGTAGATCCGGCCAAGTTGATGCAGGAGCGGCCCGGCAATGACGATCTCTTTCATGCCTTTTCCTCGGCAAAACACTGAACCCGGTAGACCAGGATTTCAGGGTGGGAGTCACGCCAGGCCTGCTCGGAGAGTCCGGCTTTCAGACAGAGATGACCGAGAAACTGCTCCGGTCGCGGAAGCTGCTCCCAGACCTGCGGCAGGAAGGTGGCCATGGCCGAGCCGTGGGAGAGGATTATTCCGTCGACGCCCGGGCGGATTTTTTGCAGCAGATCAGCAGCATCGCTATAGACAAGGGGTGAGGCCGGCGTAAGAATTGAGATGTCGATATGCACCTGATCCAGCTCCTCTTTGCTCAAGGGTGGAAACCGGTGATCGTGGAAGGCGGCATTCAGCGCATTTCTGCGGATGCCGTCAATGATCGATCCGGCGGGTTCCAGGTTGCCGATGCAGCCCCGCAGCCGGCCTGCAATCTTCAGAGTCACAAAGGCGCCGCTCTTTCTCTGCAGAGCGGCATCCTCCGCGGCAGGAATTTTTTCCTTCCCGCCCAGTTTTCCGGCTATCGCCAACCGCGCCAGCCGGAGCAGAAACGCGCCCTGTTCAGCCGTCAACATATCATCCATGACCACCTCTACCATTCAACTCCCAGCATCAGGCAGTTGATGCCGCTGCCGATCCCCAGAAGCGCACCCTTCTGTCCCGGTTGAAAGGCGCCGTTTTCCATGGCCATGGCCATGGTGATGGGCGCTGAGACAGAGCCCACATTCCCCAAGAATTCCAAGGTCTCAAAATTTTTTTCCTGCCTGAGCTGCAGGGTGTCAAAAAGCAGCCGGGCATGGGCGGACCCGACCTGATGACAAAAAAAACGGTCAATATCCCCGGCCGACCATCCCGGCGTGGCGGAAAATTTCCGCCAGGTCATGGCTGCGGTCTCCACCCCCCGGTACAACAACTCTTCCGAGTTTGTGGCCATGAGCGTCCCCGCCCCCTGCCGTCCCCCGTGACAGAGGCCGGAGTGGACCGTATTGGCGCACCAGGCCCCATGCACGAGGCGGGGCCGGGTCTCACCGCCCTCCGTCCGGCACATGAAAAGGGCCATGGAGCCAGAACCGATGGTCAGGGAGGCGAAGGCCGGCTTTATGCTTTTCCGGCTCAGATCCTTGTCGTTCAGCAGGGAGACCATGGTTGATTCGATCAGCTCCTCGGCCGTCTCTCCAGAGACAATCAGGCCATTTCGCACCTGCCCCAGCTCGATCATGTTGGCGAGCATCACCATCCCGTCCAGAAATCCCAGGCAGGCGTTGGATATATCGAAGATCAGACAGTCGGAAGACAGCCCCAGATTGTTATGGACAAAGGAGGCGGTGGCCGGCTCCATCATATCCCTGGAGACCGAGGTGAAGATCAGGCAGTCAACCTGTCCGGCGGAGATATCCCCCTTTTCCAGGACCGCCTTCCCGGCCAGGGTGGCGGCCCGGCTCGGTCTGGTCCCCGGCTCCCAGAAACGCCGCTCGGCGATCCCGCTCATCAGCCGCAGTCTGCCCGGCGGCAGTTTCAATCGTTCGTAGACAGGGGCGAGACGCCGCTCAATATCCTCCGAGGTCAAAACCCGGGGGGGCAGCGCATAGCCAAAGGTATGGAGACAAACATGCGAATACCGTATCATAATTCTTTCAACAGCTGCAGCTTCTCCTTAAACTCTTCTTTCGACACGGGAAAATCGATAAAATCATCGATACTGGCAGAGGGCTCCCTGCCGTCACCAACCGGGGCGCCAATGCCTATAATGGTTGCGTGGCGGCCGGAATACTCTTCCAGCCTGCGGATGGCCCGGGCGGTTTCAATCCCATCCGTCTGGGGAGGTATCGTATCTATAATAATCATATCAAAGTGGGACAAAGAGGCCTCATACACCGCCGACCTGCCGGTTTCAACTATGGTCACCCGCCATCCCGATTCTATCAGGACCTGAACCACAGCCTGCTGACTCGTCCGGTCACCGTCCACGACCAGGGCCGTGCTCGTCAGGTACTTCGTCAACATATCAACGAGTTGATCCTTGCTGATCGGCTTGGTCAGATAGTCGTCCATGCCGGCCTGCAGGCACCTCTCCCTGTCGCCCTGCATGGCATGGGCGGTCAAGGCAATAATGGATTGATACCCGCCCCGCTGCCGTTCACGGGCGCGAATCTCCTGGGTTGCCGCCAGACCGTCCATCTCCGGCATCTGCACATCCATCAGCACAACCTGATATTTTCCCGTCTCGATTTCCTCGATGGCCCTCTTGCCATTCTCCACCATGGTCACCTGAACACCGACCTGCTGCAAGAGTTTCTCCGTCAAAGCGCCGCTGATCGGCTCGTCTTCCGCCAACAGGACGTTGGCGCCCTGAAGAACAAAGCTGCTCTCAAAGGCCTCATCAACCGTTCGGCCGGGAAGGCGCCTTTCATTTTCCGCGGAAACGGTAACCGGCCAGGTGAACCAGAAGGTCGCCCCCTCGCCTGGTTCACTTTCCAGACCGATCTCTCCACCGGCCAGGGCCACCAGCTTGGCGGACACGGCAAGACCGAGACCGGCCCCGCTGTGTTTATGCTCATATCCCCCCCCTGGCGAGCCCAGCGAATGGAAAATCCCGCTCTGTTTTTCATAGGGGATACCGATGCCGGTGTCGGTTATCGAAAACTTCAGAATCAGATTCGTATCATATCCTATCGTGGTCACGTCAACGGTGACCAGACCGGTATCGGTGAATTTGATCGCATTATTGACCAGGTTGACCAATACCTGTCTCAGCCTCTCCGGATCACTCCGGACCATCTGCGGGATACCCGGTTCAATGTAATGGAGAAGGTCGATTTTTTTATGTTCGGCAGCCAGCTTCAGGATATAGAGGTCACATTCAAGGAGGTCAAAGAGATCAAAGTCCTCAGGAATCAGCCGGAGTTTGCCCGCCTCAATCTGAGAATAATCAAGAATATCGTTGAGCAAGCCCAGAAGGCGGTCGGCGGATGCGCTGACCATCTCCAGATATTGCCGCTGCTCCTGGGTGAGCTCCGTTTCCAGGACCAGACCGGTCATCCCCAGAATTCCATCCATGGGGGTAAAAATCTCGTGACTTATATTCGCCAGGAACTCACTCTTCCTGCGGCTTTCCCTGCCGGCCTGCTCCAGGGCCACCCTGAGATCGCGGGTACGACGTTCCGCCTCTTCCTCTATCCGGATATCACAATCGGCCCCGGCACCTGAATCGAGAGATCCCTCATGCCGCTTGTGGAGATCCGCCGTTATCTTTTTCTGCAGTTCCAGCTCCTGTTCAAGTGCATGCACCCGCTGCTTAAGCCTTGTAATCTCAGACACTCGCATGGCCTCCATCGATAAAATAATTCGGGATAGATTATGAGTCGAAGGTCACGCTCGCCATAAACGCCCTCCAGGCCCCCCGGGAGAGAGACATCGGAGAAAACCGAAGTCTGGTTCCTTCTCCCGGTCGTTCCTCTCCTCCCGATATGGTAATCTTTCTACCATATCTTTCACAAAGCCTCAAGCACCCCTTGCATGATCCTGAAGAGGTTTTTTCCTGATTTCCCAGCACTTGTGGATCTTTTTATTTCGCTCGAAATCAAACGGAATGGTCTGGCTGCTTATCTCACGTATATCAAAATCATCCTGGAGACTGCCAGCAAGGATGAATTTTCGAAAGTTGGTGGAGAACAGCAACAGGCCCGCATCCTCTAAATGCTCCATGGCCAGGGCTATCAAACGTCCATGATCACGTTGGATATCGAAAACCCGCGCCTCCTTTTTGGTATTGGAAAAGGTTGGAGGGTCAAGAAGGATAAGGTCATAGACCTTGTCGGTCTCCTGGAGCCACGCCAGGCAATCAGCCTGCACGGTCTCATGCATCGGGCCGGAAAAACCGTTCAGAGACAGATTGGCGCGAGTCCACTGGAGATACGTATTCGACAGGTCGACGGTGGTTGTGGACGCAGCCCCGCCCTGGGCCGCACACACGGTTGCGGTGCCGGTATACCCGAAGAGATTGAGAAATCTCAGACCCGCCGCCGCCTCGGCAATCCTGGCCCGGACCGGGCGATAATCAAGAAAAAGACCGGTATCAAGATAATCGGTCAGGTTTACCAGGAATGAACAGCCGCCTTCACGGACCTCATGCATCCGGTTCCGGTTGTCCTTCTTTTCATATTGCTGTTTACCCTTCTGCCGGCGTCTGGTCTTAATGAAAATCCGCTCTCTTTTGATCCCAAGAGTTGCCCTGATTATGGCCAGGATCAGGCTCAGGCGGCCTGCGGCCAGGTCCGCATCGACAGTCGCGGGCGCTGCAAACTCCTGGACATGAACCCACTTCCCATAGATATCGACGCTGACATTATAGTCGGGCATATCCTTGTCATATACCCGGAAACAACTGACCCCTTCCTTCTCCGCCCATTTCAGCAGTTTCCGCATATTCTTCTGCAGCCGA
>JAJYAX010000161.1 GCA_021779275.1 Deltaproteobacteria bacterium
GGACAGTATTTCACGCCCCGGCCGCTCATTCGCGCCATGGTTGCCTGTGTCCGCCCGAAACCCTCCCGGATACTTGCCGATCCGGCCTGCGGCACCGGCGGATTTTTCCTGGCGGCCTATGATTTTATTGCCGATCCGGCCAATTATTCTCTGGACAAGGAGCAGAAGGAGTTCCTGAAAAAAAAGACCTTCTATGGCAATGAGATTGTCGCCTCCACCCGCCGGATGGCGCTGATGAATCTCTTTCTGCATAATATCGGTGATATTGAGAGCGAGAGTTTCATCTCACCTGCGGACGCGCTGGTTTCCGACACCGGCCTGCGGGTGGACTATGTGCTGGCCAATCCTCCCTTCGGCAAGAAGAGCAGCATGACCTTTACCAACGATCAAGGCGAGCAGGACTCCGATGACCTGACCTACAACCGGCAGGATTTCTGGGTCACAACCAGCAATAAACAGCTCAATTTTGTCCAGCATATCCGGACATTGCTGAAATCGGACGGACAGGCAGCCGTGGTTCTCCCCGACAATGTGCTTTTCGAGGGCGGGGCAGGTGAAACGGTCCGCAAGAAACTCATGGAGACCACCAGCCTGCATACCATTCTCCGGCTGCCGACCGGGGTCTTCTACAAGCAGGGGGTCAAGGCCAATGTGGTGTTCTTTGACAACCATCCGGCGGCCAAGACACCCTGGACAAAGGAGATATGGATATACGACTTCCGCACCAATATCCACTTCACCCTGAAGAAAAACCCGTTGAAGCTGGATGACCTGGGAGATTTCATCGACTGCTATCATTCTGAAAATAGAAACAAACGCCAGGAAACCTATCATCCTGAAACCAACCCGGACGGACGGTGGAGACGGTTTGCCTACGAGGATATTATCGCCCGGGACAAAACAAGTCTCGATATCACCTGGATCAAGGACAAGAGCCTGACCGACCTCGACAATCTCCCGGACCCGGATGTGCTGGCCAACGATATCATTGAGAACCTGGAAACGGGAATCGAAAGTTTCAAGGCAATTTACCTGGCGGTAAATAAGGAATCTTGAGAGGCAGCAAAATTCAGGTGTGTGCGTGGAAAAGGCCCGTTATAGTGATGCATGCATGATGATCCCCACGATATGTACTTGTGCCAGGTGAGTGAAACAGTATCCTGCGGGGCCTGTTGCGGTCTGTATAATCTGCCGAATCTATCACGGGAAAAGCTTGAGGTTCTGTTGTCAATGCGGACCGAGGCCTTCGCATCGGTCCCCAGAACCGAAGATGGGATCTATGAATTCAAAAGGGAAAACAAGGGGCCACACAGGCTGTCGCGGCCGTTTCTAGGGTTTCATCACTGTCCTTTCCTGGGACTCATCGGTGATGAGAAAAGCCGCGTCGGTTGCCTCCTCCACCCGGCCGTACCTGGTAACAACGGCGTAGACTATCGATCTCTGAGCTGGTATGGAGAGAAGGCATGCCGCACCTATTTTTGCCCCGCCACCAGCAAACTGCCTTCCGTCTACCAGCAGATTCTTCTACAGACCATTGACGATTGGTATGTCTTCGGACTGATCGTCACGGAGCATGCCCTGGTGGCTGCCTATTTCAAGGAAATGGAATCCCGTCTTGGACGGCACATCACGGTGAGTGATTACACACAGAAGGGGGCAACGGATGCTTTTAGGGAATTTGCAGAACTCAAGACCAAATGGCCGTATCGCCGGGACGATTCCCCCGGTCCCTGCAACTTTTTTTTTGAAAACGGTCTATATTTGAGACCGGCTGTCTTTCGTAAAACCCTGGATATTCCACCATCTCCTTACGAGGAGATTCTGAGAGAGCTGGACTCCGGTTTTTCATCCGCAAAAGAGATTGCGGCGGCAAAGCGGTTATTGGACGATCTTTTTTTAAAAACCGAGCGGGCGATCCTCGAAAATATGGGATGAAAGAATCATTATTGCAACAAGAGTGGTACTAAAATAGCTCTTTATCCCAACCCCAGGTCTGATCTTTCGAAAAGGGATCTCAATTCAGGCAAGCGCTCCTGTGAGGTGGAGGGAAACACAAGGCAGAGGAGGGGGCTTGATAGATCCCCCCTCCTCTGCCTTGCAAACCCCGCCCCCATCCCGGAAAACAAAGGGGAGCAACCGCAATCAGCTGAAAAGTGTAGTGGGTTTTAACCTGACCGTAGCCGAAGACACCCCGGCCACCTTGAGCGCCTTTGCCCGTATGGCCTCGGCAAGTCCGGTCTCGGAATGCACGGAGGCTCGGGCGAAGATGTCAACGGCACCCCCCTCGCAAGTAACCTCGCAACTGGGATGATCGCCGATAAGAGCGGCCCTGGTTTTGGCGGCCAGGGCCAGATTTTCGATGGCCTGCTGCGATTCCGGCGTGGTCTTGAACTGCGGCTGGGTAGCTGCCGCGCAGATGAGATCGACGGCATTATCAATGGTCAATTTATGAATATGGATCACCAGATCATACAGACTGCTGTCCGTGGTGTCTACGCCATAAACCTGATAGCTCCAGGTCTTGCGATCCCGGTCGTCCTTTTCTAAAAACGCAATCGCCTGCTCCCGGTTCAAATTATCCTTCTCCATCAGCGACACGATACGGTCTTCCATATCGGCTATGATCCTGACCTTCAACAGATGGGAGACATCCTTGGCGAAAAAATGCCCGGCCAGACCGTGGTATACCACATTGTCCTTTTTGAAACGGGCAAGGATCTCTGAGGCTATGTAAGCAATATATTTTTGTTTTTCGTAGGTAAATCGCTCAAAGACGGAAGGCGCGTCATGCATCGCATGATCCAGCCTGCTCTGGGGAATCTGAAAATCCTTAGATGCCTCGAGAATGACTTCCCGGGACACAGCCTGATACCCCAGCCGCCCGGCCACTTTTTCGGCCACTTCCTTGCCCTTGCTGAAAGAACCTCTTGAGATTGTCACAATTGCCATTTTCCCTTCCTCCGCTTAAAAATAAATATGAGAGCCATATTACAGCCTGCAACATGATGATCATGTCGTGAGACATTTTACTTCCATTTTCCCAAGAAAACCTAATCATTTCGATTATAACTTCAAATTATTTTATTGATCGTGACGCACTACAAGCCGCCCCCTCTTTCAAGATGTCTCTGTAAATGCATCCATCCGGCTGCCCTTCTCAATCAATTGATTGATGTCCTCATGCCCTCTCTCCAGAGCGGTTACCAAACCGTGCAGCCTTCCATACACCTGGTCTTCACAGGCAAGCACCAGGCCGGCCTCAGCCAGAGTCTGCCGTCCATGCTGCACTAATTCCTCGATCTTGGACTGGACAACCTTCCAGTTTTTATGTTTTTCCTGTTCCGCACTGATCACAGGACGCAGACGGTTGATGGACAGCTCAACCAGGAAATCTCTTGACATATCATTTTGCTTAGCGATTTTTTTCAGCGCAATCAGGGAATTTCTGCTGATCACATAGGTCTTCTGGATCTTCTCATCATGACAGACGTCATACCTCTGTCCTTCAACAGCCACCCGGTTCAAGACCTCCTGATTTTCGACCAGCTGATCAAACAGCGATTTCTGCTTTAGACCCAACTGGCTGGCCGCCATACTGAGTAAGGCGATGGCCTCCTCCGGCAGGCGAAAAGTTACCCGCACCGATTGCTTGCCCTGCAACGCATCCGCCGTCAGATCCAAGAGATCCCTTTCCCGGCCGACATCTTTTTTCTCCATAGTCGTTACTCCTTTTCTTTCCTGCAACTATACGCCCAACGCATTACTATGTCAATTATACATGTAATTAGTAATTATTTTTTTAATGCATTATTTTTTTTATACATATATTGACAAATTTATTTTCATATTTATTTTTGGCCTAAAGCAGAAGGGTATACAGCAAAACCCGCAGAAGGAGTCTGTGAATCAACCATTAACCAAGGAGGAATCTGTTATGCTGACACGATGGAGTGATGTCGACCGAATGTTCAATACCATTAATCTGCTTCGCAACAGCATTGATGGCCTGTCCTCGGACTTTGACCGATCATACCGATGGAATGTCGATTGGCCAGGTGAAACAAGCACCCCGAAAACCAACATATACGACCTTGGCGGAAAATTCGAGGTCAGGGCGGAAGTACCGGGATTCTCAAGAAATGACCTCTCGATCAAGATCCAGGGAAACTATCTTGAATTAAGCGGAACGAGATCGGCCAAAATCCCCGAAGGGTATTCGGTTCACCGTATTGAGAGAAAAACAGCCTCGTTCACCCGGAGCTTCACGCTGCCGACCGAAGTCAATGCCGATGGGGTGGAGGCCACCTTGAAGAACGGCATCCTGCGCCTGTCCCTGCCCAAATCGGCTGCGGCGCAACCACGGCAGATAGCCATCGGCTGAATACGTTCCTGACGCAACAACGATCATCCTGGAGGAAACGACCATGAATGAAACCGCAATGATGAAAAAAGAAAGCATCCCGCCGGAAGCCACCCGGCAGCTTCGTTCGATACTTCCCGAAGTCGATATTCTGGAAAATGAGGATGAGATCCTTCTCTATGCAGACCTCCCCGGAGTCCTGAGCGACAACCTCTCTGTACATATCGACAACGGCAAACTGACCCTCACTGGCGCCCGTTTGCTGAACGCCGAGGGTTCTGCGACCTGGGAGGAATTCTCCGATGTGGAATATCGCCGGGTCTTTTCCGTGCCTCAGTCCATCGATGCATCCACGATCAGCGCCGAATTAATCGAGGGTGTACTGCTGCTGCATTTACCGAAATCTGCAGCGGCAAAACCAAAAAAGATCGAGATTAAAGTCGCTTAGCAAGATACTGCCCACCGGGGAGTTTCCCTGAACGAAACTCCTTTGCTCGGGAGAGGCAAAGAAGGAGCCGGAAGGCTTCACAGAAGCCCTCCGGCTCCTTCCCCCCCCCCCCCCCCCCCCCCCCCCTCCCCCCTCCCTCCTTCCTCCCCCCCCCCCCCCAAAACGACTTTTTTTATTTT
>JAJYAX010000162.1 GCA_021779275.1 Deltaproteobacteria bacterium
CGGCGCTACCGGAAAGTGGCAATGGATGGCCGCCTTTGCCCCGGAAGGGTTCTACGAGATATGGGGCATCCTGCCCGGCTGCACGTCCTTTCAAAATCTTGACGAAGATGATTGGGAAAACCTGGCACAAGGAGTTATCAATACCCAGAAATTCTATCGGAGCCTGTGCCGGAACGGCTATAATTTCGGCCTGCTGCTGATTGAAGATGAAAATGATTGCCTGGAGATGCGGGCTGTTATCCTGGTCCGATCCAATCACGCCCCCTGGGTGCGCAACGACCATACCGGCTTCGAGGTCATGCTCGGGGATATGGCGACCTTCAACCGGCCGGAAGAAACGGCCCGCCTGGCGAGGGCATTCTGGGTGAAGACCTGAGAGCAGCCAACCACTCACCTCTCTCTCTGTCGATGCAAAGATGGCGGAGGCTCGAAAACTCTCGGGCCTTTTAAGGTCTTGCCTGGGACCCCATACTGCAACCGCCTTTACAATGAGCGGCCCGCGGCAGCATGTAGCGTTTCATAATCATACCTCCGTCAGAAGTTAGTAAAAAAGATTATTCAAAATGAAATTGAGAAAGGTAGTTTTCCAGCGCCTCCCTTTTTTCTGCCGCCAGAGGCGGGCAATTGTTGTGGTCCTTCACTCCTTCGATGACCCGAACGGCAAATACCATACATGTCGGCTCATGACACTCCCTGCAATTCGTCTTGGGGAGAAGCTTGAGCACGTCCATCAGGGCCGGCTGTTTCGCCCCCTCGAAACGTGGTTCAATCCCGCCTCTCTGCTCCCATGTGCTGTTGATCTCCCGTTGCAGCCAGGCAACGATTTTTTCCGCCTGCTCCTCATCCTTGAGGGCGTTGACCGCGATTTTCCGGGGATGGATGGTGAGCAGTTTGCCGGAGGTCTTCAGTGTCAGAGCCGGAGGTTCCCTGGTATAGGTGAATCCGCCGAGGACGGTATTCAGATAGGGGAGAACCGCACCGACATCGTCGTTGAGATGGGCGAAACAATGGAGGGTCTGGGCATCGGCATTGCATTTTGAACGAAATATCTCCAACGAATACCCTGTAAGCAACATTACAGTGCCTCCTCTTCGTGTTTTTTCACCTGCACATGACAGACACCGGAGAGCGTCCGCTGCTCATACGGAAAATATTTTGTTCTCAACCGGAGCGCCACATTGACCAGGGCAATAAGAACCGGCACCTCGACCAGGGGACCGATGACTGCCGCAAAGGCCTCCCCCGAGTTGATCCCGAACACGGCGATGGCAACTGCTATGGCCAACTCGAAATTATTGGAGGCGGCGGTAAAACTGAGTGTCGTCGTCTGCTCGTAGGTCGCCCCGGCCTTCATGGACAAGAAAAAAGAGACAATAAACATCACCAGAAAATAGATTGTCAGGGGAATGGCTATCCGGAACACATCAAAAGGCAACTGGACAATATATTCGCCCTTCAAGGAGAACATCACCAGGATGGTGAAGAGAAGGAAAATCAGGGTGAGCGGACTGATTTTCGGGACAAAGATCTCTTCGTACCATTGTTTGCCTTTGCTCTTGATCCCGATAAATCGGGTCAGCATCCCGCCAATAAAAGGGATACCGAGATAGATAAACACTGATTTGGCAATTTCGCCGATGGATACATCGACCACCGCCCCCACCAGACCAAACCAGCGCGGGACAACGGTGATAAAGATCCAGGCATAAAAGGAGAAAAAAAGGACTTGAAAGATCGAGTTGAAGGCGACCAGACCGGCGCAATACTCGGTGTCCCCATCGGCAAGGTCGTTCCAGACGATAACCATGGCTATACAGCGGGCAAGGCCGATAAGGATGAGCCCGACCATATACTCGTGTTGTCCCGAGAGAAAGGTGATGGCGAGAAGAAACATCAGAATCGGACCGATAATCCAGTTCTGGACGAGGGACAGGGCCAGGACCCTGCCGTTTTTGAACACCTGGCCAAGTTCTTCGTATTTGACCTTGGCCAGGGGCGGGTACATCATCATGATCAGGCCGACAGCGATGGGGATATTGGTCGTCCCTACCTGAAAGGCATTGATCACCGTGGTGATGGCGGGAAAGAAATACCCTCCAAACACACCCGCCAGCATCGCCGAGAAGATCCAAAGCGTCAGAAATCTATCAATAAAGGAGAGCTTTTTGACCGGGGCAATCATTGGAGTCCTTGAGAAAAAATAAGCCGGGAAAAGTTCAGGAAGCGAATGGTGTATACCGTATTGGGCTGTGCTGTCAGGAATCTTTAATCCGCCTAAGCGGATATGTCAATGGGAAAGATTCGCGAGTATTGATCCAGGGGAATACTAAACAGTTGCCGTTATCAAATGAGGGAATACTGATGATTCGTGCCATTGCATCTGAACATACGGATACATCCAGGGCAGGTGCTGCAGCACCTTGTTCCAGTTGACTGCGATTCTCTGGTGGATTAATAAGAGATCATGAAGACAACCGCCGATACGTTCAAATCCCTGGCCGATGAAACCAGACTGCGTCTGATCCTGCTTCTGCAGGGGCGGGCCGAACTCTGTGTTTGTGATCTGATGCATGCCCTCGATATGCCGCAGTCGACGGTCTCCCGTCATCTGGCCTATCTGAAGAAAAACGGCTGGCTGGATGACAGACGAGGCGGGGTCTGGATGTATTATTCCCTGAAAAGGAATCTTGAACCCTTCCTCCAGGCCCAGCTTGTCCTGGTTATCAGCTCCCTTGCCGATAGTCCGGTTTGCAAAACCGACAAGGAACGGCTCTCTTCCTATCTCGAAACCAAGGACCAATCCGTCTGCACCTGAAAGAGGGCGTTCTCTCAATTCCTCGTTGTAAGGCCCTCTATGGATTTGTCATGCATACCTCCACGGTATGCTCAGAAGGTTTTGGTCCGCCCGCCTCATGCGTGCTCTTCCCACACGGCCGCCAGATGCACTATTGTTTCCACCGCCTTCACCATATCCTGGATGGAAATCCATTCCAGCAGGGAGTGGAAGTTATGCCCGCCGGTGAAGATATTGGGGGTGGGCACACCCATGGCGGAGAGCCGGGCGCCATCCGTGCCGCCGCGAATGGCGTTGCGTTGCGGCTCAAGACCGGCCCGGCGGATAGCCTCGATTGCATGGTCGACCACCCATGGGTGGGCGTCGAGCACATATTTCATATTGCGATAACCCTGATCCACGGACAACTGGGCCACAAGCCGGGGATACTTCTTCCGCAGTGTCTCCAGCACCGTTTTCATCAGGGTCTCTTTTTCCTGCAGTCCATCCTCCGTGAAGTCGCGAAGCAGATACCTGAGCACCGTTTTCTCCACCGAGCCGGTCATGGAGTGCAGGTGGATATAGCCTTCCCGCCCATCCGTGGTCTCGGGGGTCATGGTGTCCTTGGGCAGAAAATCAATAAATTCAGCCGCCAGACGCTGGGAGTTGAGCATCTTGCCCCGGGCGAAACCGGGATGCATATTGATGCCGCCAAAGGTGACGGTTACGGTGTCGGCGCAGAAGGTTTCGTCTTCAAGCTCACCTGCCGTGCCGCCGTCGATGGTATAGGCATATCGGGCGCCGAACTCCTCGACGGCAAAATGTTTGGCGCCGTTCCCCACCTCCTCGTCGACGGTAAACGCCACCCGGATCGGTCCGTGGGCAATGTCCGGATGACGCAGCAGGTAGTCCACCGCCGTCATGATCTCGGCCACCCCCGCCTTGTTATCCGCCCCCAGCAGAGTGGTGCCGTCGGTGGTGATCAGATCGTGGCCGATGCAGCCGGCCAGGGCTGGGTTGTCCTCGGGCCGGATTATCTGGAAAGGAAGGCCCGGTAAGACCAGCTCCCCTCCCCGGTAGTCACGATGCACAATCGGCCTGACACCCGCGCCGGAGACCTCCGGAGAGGTATCCACATGGGCAATCAGGCCTATCACCGGCACCTCTTTGGCTGTGGTGGCGGGCAGGCCGGCAAAGACATAGCCATGCTCGTTCAAATAGGCATCATTCAGGCCCATGCCGTGCAGTTCCTCCACCAGCAGCCGGCACAGCTCCAACTGCCTGGCGGTGCTGGGATATGTCTCGGACTCTTCGCTCGACTGGGTATTGATCGCCACGTAACGAAGAAACCTCTCTACCATCTCTTCAACGGGAATATTCAATCTCATAGTAAATTCCGTATTGCATTTAAAGGGTAAAGAACGCAGACCGCTTGTTCTTTTCTCCTGACGCTCTTGGACGATGGCTTGCCAGTCTGTACTCGATAACATCAGGCTGTTTTGATCCCATTTGGATGTGCTATCCGGCAAAACCTTTTTGGCGCGGTTTCGGTCGTCGGTCTACTTTAAGGGACATCCTATAATTCCATATTAATGTTCCCGCGAACGCTTGGCAAACAAGCAATGCTTTGCCGGGTTCATGCAATACCGGCTCCAGTTCATCGTGAATACTGGGTTTGGTTATCTGCATAGTTTTCCTGAGCTCAACAGTGAAACAACCTGCAGGCCGAAAGACTGCCCGCCCTTTAATGAAGTGGCTATTTAAGGTCAGGTCTGCTGGCTTAATTGCTTTCTTACTGTGAGAATATCTCAGCTAAAATTGACATTACGTTTGATTGTGCTTCTTGGCTGATCACCCCGAGTTTTTGAACCAATCGCGATTTATCAACAGTTCTGATTTGGTCAAGAACCACCTGGCCGCGCTTGCCCTTGAAAGTGCAACTTACCCTCGTGGGGTAGTCTTTACCCTTGGTCGTCATGGGGGCCACTATAACCGTAGCAATGTAGCGGTTCATTTCGTCTGGAGAAATAATAAGACACGGTCGAGTTTTCCGGATTTCACTACCCATCGTCGGATCAAGATTGACCAAATAAACCTCAAAACGTCTGACTACCATTGCCATTCGTTCTCGTCCCATGTGGTTTGGTTGATAAGTTCACCGTCTAGAAGGCCGTCATCTCCCGATGCAGCCATGCATTGGAACTTTTCCTCCC
>JAJYAX010000163.1 GCA_021779275.1 Deltaproteobacteria bacterium
TCGAAGAGATTATCTCGAATCATCTCAATGAGCGGGAAAACCTCGTCGCCGATGGTGTAGTAGCTGCAGCGGTCGTAAACTTCTTCAACCGCACCTTTACAGATCAGAACATGATCTCCATCGTAATCCACGACCACCGACATACGGCGGCGCTGAAAGTCGAACGGCAACTCGTCCACCAACCGACAGATCTCCACATTCAGATCACTATGGTCAATAATGGCGCGATCTATCAGGTTGCGAAGCCCTGTCTGATAGTGGCTGTTAAGATAGGCATAGCTAAGGACGTCTTCACTCGTATGTCCGATAATATCCACATACCGTTCAAGAACAACCTGGTCTTGGGTAAGGGTGCCGGTTTTATCCGTGCACAGAATATCGATCGCCCCGAAGTTCTGGATGGAGGGGAGCCGCTTGATGATGACCTTTTTGGCGGCCATGGCCAGAGCCCCCTTGGCCAGGTTGACAGTGACTATCATGGGGAGCATCTCCGGGGTAAGACCCACGGCAATGGAAAGAGCAAACAACAGGGCTTCCCCCCAGTTTCCTTTGGTCATGCCCACGATGAAAAATACCGCACAGGTCATGACCAGCATAAAACGGATCATCAGCCAGGTGAAGGAAAGCACGCCAATGTCAAAGCTGGTTTTCTCGCGTTCTTCGCCAAGACTTTTGAAAATTGAACCGAACAGGGTCCGTGTCCCGGTGTTCACCACCACGCCCCGGGCCGAACCGCTGGTTACGCTGCTGCCGAGATAGCAGGCATTTACCAGTTCCCATGCGCTCTGTCCCTGAGCTTCACCGGCATGCGAGGTCTTCTCGACGGGCATGGATTCACCGGTCAGCGAAGACTGACTCAAGAAGAAATCCTTGGCGGTCAACAACCGCACGTCGGCCGGAATGATGGAACCGGCATGAAGGAGAACGATATCGCCGGGAACCACGTCCGTAATCTTAATTTCGGTCTCTACTCCGTCGCGTAAAACCAGTGCCCGTGATTGAACACGCTTGCCAAGCGTCTCGACAGCACGGCTGGATCTGCGATCAAGGATGTAGGAGAGCCCGACACTGAGAACAACCATCGCGCCGACGATGACCGCTGACTTGGCCTCGCCGATAACCCCGGCTATGGCGGCAATCGCCAGCAGTTGAATCACCAGGGGGCTCTTGCATCGGCGGAAGATATCACCCCAGAAGCCGAGCTGCTTGGCGTGGGCAAGTTCGTTCGCGCCATACTTGTCAAGACGGCGCTCGGCCTCTTCGGTAGACAACCCCTTGGGAGTTGAGTTTAAGGCCTTTATCGCCTCCTGTACGGAAACCGCGCAGAGTTCAACCATGCGGCGTTCATGTTCGCTCGAATCCGCACCCTTACTGGAAGCAGATTGAGCGGCGGAACGACTGGGGAAAATATTTGACAACTTGAACATAACATAAATCTCCTTCCGTCTTAGGGCGTTCAAAGGTAAACAACGGCAAGCGCCGCAGGTTGCTTTAACCCGGTTTGAGACTGAACAATATTGGGAAGCAAGATATCCGGCTCTGGGTTCCTCGCTTCAGGTTGTTTCCCGCAAATTGCAGCAAAACAGACCCAAAGCAAGTCCAGTTATGGAGGAGAGAGCTTTTGGCTGATTATTGCTGAAATTGCGGGCTGCGTAAGTGATAGTCGCTAGTGTGACTGTCCAATTTGAGAAATCGCTCCCATTCTGTTTGAAATTAACCTACCCCAGCTGAGCTGGATAGGCGCCTTTAGAAAATCTGCTTTTTTTGCAAAGAAAACAGATTGTAAGGTACTAATAAAAAAGTACTAATAAAAAAAGGCCATGGCAGGAACCATGGCCTTGAATATGACGGCTTGATTCCCCTCTCGTAGATTTTCGGCAGTGCACAACGTAGGTCCAAAAGAACCAGCCACCTTATGTCAAGCCTTAATCCGGCAAGACCTGGTCTACTCATTGGCGTCTTTCGACGTTTCCGGGCAGTAGCCTGTGTTTGTGCAAACGCCTCATTCTAACGAGGAACTTGATTCTATGTATATTCACCTCGGCAAATTAGCAACTTATTTTTGGCTGATTAAGAAAAAATACTAAAGCCGGTCCAGGTCTTGTCGGTGCAGAGGCTATCAATGGCGCCATGGCGCCGATTTTCTGGATCGACAGCAGACGTTTGACAATGACCCTTTTCTTGGCCAGGTTGACAGTGACGGTCATCGGCAGCATCTCCGCAGACTCTCTTCGCAGGAGTGAGACGGGAAGCAGGACCGATATTCCTCTCTTGCTGGTGTCAAAGGCCGAAGGCCGTCCGGCACGATCAAAGGGATCTTCTACTGTACGGGACCCGTGCAGGGCCCAGGGTGTATTCCCGGAATAACTTTTCGGGAGAAGGACGGGGTTTTGCAAGGCTCACCTCCTGGCCGGACCGCAACGCTAGGGACGCGACCCGAGGCAAACCGTCACTCAACTAATAGATAGGGAGGGAGGAATTCGCCGGAATGGCCGCATTATTCCACCAGCGCGCGTCAGGCTCTTCTTTTTCGCTTTGGTTCACGGTCTGAGTCGGACTCGGACCACCACTGCCATCAGGACTGCTCACTTCGTTCCTCCGGTGATGATTATCATAAAACTCCATACAATCGACGGGGCAAGATACCCCAAACAGCAAAGATTTTCAAACAGAAATTCAAAGGGCCTGTTTGCAGAATCATACGGGATGACCGGAAAACCCAGCTTGCGGCAGGGGTACGGCGCATCGCAGGGATTGAATTTTCTCCTTTTCCCGTGTATAGGTAAAACTGCAATTTGTGCTTTTGCACATATTACTTTGTGGCAGTTGTGAGAATATGAACATAAAAACAAGTTTTTACCACTATCGGGGCCGCGTACCGCCCCCAGGCGAGAAAAGATAAAGGAGATACCATGCCGAAGAGAGTAGTCATTATCGGGGCCGTGGCCCTGGGACCCAAGGTCGCCTGCCGGCTGCGGCGTCTTGATCCCGATGTCGAAATAACCGTGATTGACAGGGATGACCTTATTTCCTATGGCGGCTGCGGAATCCCGTATTATGTCGGCGGCGACGTGAATGAGCTTGAAGATCTCTATTCGACCGCCTCCCATGCCCGCAGGGATACGGAATTTTTCAGGACCGGCAAGGGAATCACCATCCTGACCCGGGTCGAGGCCATCGCCATTGACCGCAAAACCAAAGCCGTCAAGGTCAGACACCTGCAGGACGGCAGAGAGGAGCTTATAGGCTACGACAAGCTGGTCATCGCCACGGGCTCGACCCCGGTCCGCCCCCCCTTTCTCGGCTCCGATCTGCCCATGGTCAAGATTGTTTCGAATCTGCATGACGCCGAGGCAATAAAAAATCTTTTAAAGCAGGGCAAGGTCGGGCGAGCCGTGATCATTGGAGCAGGGGCCATCGGCATTGAACTCGCCGAGGCCATGACCGATCTCTGGGGGGTGGAGACGACACTCATAGAGATGGCGGACCAGGTCCTGCCCATGGCGCTGGGGAAGACCATGACCAGAATTGTCAGGCGGCAGCTGGAAGAACACGGGGTGCGGCTTCTGCTCTCGGAACGAGTCATCCGGATCGGCGAAGACCCCGATAACGGCAGCCTGCTGGTCGAGACCTACTCGGGCGCCTTCCCCTGCGATCTGGTGGTGCTGTCCACCGGTATCAGGCCCAACTCCGCCCTGGCCGTCGAGGCGGGACTTGCCGTCGGCAGGCTGGGCGGGATCCTGGTCGACAACCGGTTGCGCACCAACGATCCGGATATCTACACCGGCGGCGACTGCATCGAGCAGCGCCACCTGATCAGCGGCGCACATGTGATCATGCCGCTTGGCTCTCTGGCCAACCGCCATGGACGGATCATAGCCGACAACATCCACGGCGGGTCCACCCTGTTCACCGGCACGGTCGGCACATTCACCATGAAGGTCTTCGACCTGGGAGTCTGCAAGGCGGGATTGACCTTCCGGCAGGCCATCGAGGCGGGTTTTGACCCGGTCTTCGCCGTCGTCTCCCAGCCCGACCACGCCCATTTTTATCCCAGCGCCCAGTTTATCTATATGACCTTGATCGCCGACCGCCGGACCCGCAAGATCTTAGGGATCGAGGCCGCCGGAAAGAATGGCCCGGCGGTGAAGGCCAGGGTCGATGCCGTGGCGGTGCTGCTCAGACACGGCGTTGATGTGGATGAGATCTGCAGCCTGGAGACAGGATATGCCCCGCCCTTTTCTTCGGCGATGGATGTGATCAATAACGCCGGCAATGTCCTTGACAATATCCTGGCAGGCAAAAACAGGCCCATCGGTGCAGCCGAGTTCATCGAAAAATTCCGGGCGGATGAAATCCGGACGCTGGACGTCAGAGAGGCGTCCACCGCCGCACCCTTTGTCGAAAAATACAAGGAGAGATGGTTGAACATTCCGCTCTCCGAGCTCCGGGAAAGATACGGGGAACTGGCGACGGATCAGCCATACTGCATCCTCTGCGATACCGCCCCGCGATCCTATGAGGCGCAGGTGATCCTGGACGCCAAAGGGATTACCAACACTCTGAACGTCCAGGGAGGCTATGCGATGATCCTGGCCACCGATTCCACCCTGCTCTGATCACCCCTCCTGGTCCGGCCGGATCGTACCGGCCGGACCGTCTTTAAAATCCGGACGGGAGAAGATCCTGTTGTTGATTGCTGCATTGATGTTTATGGTAGGGTGAAACCGGCTGTGCTGCATCCCGACTCCCGGCTGCCGTATGTAATCCTTCTCTCTAACGGATCCTATGACTGCAATCATCCTTGAGGCAAAAAATCTGACGAAATCCTATCCCTTCGGGGACCGGTCCATGGCAATCCTGGATTCAGTTTCACTGGCCATCGCCGCCGGGGACTTCGTGGTCGTGGCCGGGAGTTCCGGCAGCGGCAAGACCACCCTTCTCACCCTGCTCTCCGGGCTGGACAGACCGACTTCGGGCCG
>JAJYAX010000164.1 GCA_021779275.1 Deltaproteobacteria bacterium
CGCCTTTAGCTATACCCGAAAGAGCGTTGATGCGGATCACCTCATTCTCATCCTCTCCGGGGTCCCTGGAATAGGTCACCCCGCTGACCAGGGCGTCGACCATGGCCAGACAGCCGACGCACATCTCGATATCCTCATGCCGGTAGCCCCGCTTGCGCCGGTAGGCAATGGCCCTGGCCCCGTACTTGCTGGCAATGATCTCTTTATACGCGGCAAGAAGAGAAGCCTTGTCGATATCGAGCACCGTGCGATAGAGACCGGCAAAGGAGACACCGGCCGCATCTTCGCCCAGGGCGCTTGAGCGCAGGGCCACCAGGCAGCCCGGGTGAGTGGCCTTTTCCAGACGGGCATAATGCACGGAGAGCAGTTCCTCAAGATCGGCGGGCAGAGGGGCCTCCAGAACGACCTGCTGGATCTCCGTGCAGGTTTTGTAGAGATCGTCAAGATCATCGGGATCGAGCACCTGTAGACGCCGATTGATCTCGGTTATATGATCGGCAGTCAGAAAATGCCGGGTGGCCGAGGCCGTTATCACGAACCCATGGGGAACCACGCAACCTGCTATCCGGGAGACCTCGCCCAGATTGGCCATCTTTTCCCCGGCCTGAATCTTTGCCTTTCGGTCGACCTCGGTCAACGGCAGGATGAGGGGCCCCTGGGTGAAGGATGGTTTTTTCTCAACGATTGCTGCGAGATCATTGCCGATTCTTTCAAAAATGACCTCCAGCTCTTTGTACTTGCCGTCAGACATTTCCAGAAGATTGCGGATCATCTTATAGACGTTGACCAGGATTGCGGTGATCCTGGAACGGATAAAGGCCATCCGGTAGCTCTCTCCGCTATAATAGACCTTTTCCAGTTCCGCCATGGCCTGCAGCGCATTGTTATTGGCTGTCAAGAGCCCCCGGAAGCTCCGGTATCGCTTTCTGAAGGTAGTTCGAAGCTCTTCAGGGCTCCGTTGCGGCTCGGAAGAGGTATCGAGAAACAGGAGGTTCCGGAACAATGAGATGATTCTGCGCATAGAGGTCCTTCACGAAGGCGGACTGCGGACCGGGATAAATCTCCCTCCGCAGTCCGCCGGTGACATGCAATATGATGTTGATCTAATGTCCGATTTTCAGACCAAGACCCTCGAAAAGATACATAAGGCCGAACCCATACCAGAGAGTATACAAGACATAGAAGGCAAGGGCGCCCAGGATCAGGGTGATATTATCCTGCCAGTTTTTAGCCAGGATGCCGTAATAGTTGAAGGCAGGTTCCAGGGCCTTTTTCTGGACATTGGCAAAAGGTTTGGCCTCCTCGAATTTCTTCTGCGTCGTCAGATCCGCACCTATTACCTTGAAGGCCGTCCACCAGTTGTACATCACCTGTCGCTCGGAATAGCCATATTTTTCGGCAACCGGCTTTCCTTCATTTTTAAACATAAAATCGGCATCGGCCAGGCTGCTCTTCAGGATCTGCCCGATATCACCCTGTAGAGCGAGTACTTTTCCGGAGACTGTGACCTGCGCCCCGCTGCCTTTAAGCAGTTTTGCTGTTTCAGCAGCCCGTTCCTCATTCTCCAGCTTAATCTTAACATCTATCTTTTTTCCTGCAAACTTTTCACTGTCTTTGATGGCCTTGGGGATGAAATAGGATGATCCCTTGGATATCCTGTTGAACAGATTGTCCATAAAATCAAGACCGTTCACCTTGTTCGGGCTGTCCCATTTTCCAGGGAAGACCGGGCTGAAAATCACCCCCAGGACGACGAAGAAGGAGACCAACATCAGAATTCCTCTGACCTTCAATTTTTTTTGCATACTCATATCAATGGCCCTCCGTTTTTAATGCGCTAATATTGCTGAAAAATGCATACAATACCCAGACCATGAAGGCCCCGATGACCAGAAAAAAGAGACCATTGCCAATGGTGTTCAGTATGGCTCCCGTATCCTTGGTGATGGCGATAATCTTCAGGCTCTGCAGTTTTTCGGGCAGGGCGAAGAACCGGTTGATAAAACCGGCGGAGACGGCCAGGGCGAAGAATCCGCGGATCATGATCCCCGGGACGACCCTGGTGACCAGAGAACCGATCTGGACGCCGATCAATGAACCGAGCAGCATGCCCATGGCCAGGGTGTAGAAGACGAAACCGAAGATGGCATACTGGCTGAGCGCGCTGTAACCGGCGGTGAAGACGATCTGGAAGATATCGGTGCCCACAGTGGTCATGGAGGAGACGCCGAGCCCATAGACAAAGATCGGGAAGGTCAGGAAGCCACCGCCGACACCCATGATGGAGGCGGCCATACCAACAATGAAGCCGCTCAGGACCAGGAAAATCGCGGAGATCTTGCGTCCGCCGGGGGTGACTCCCTCGTCGAAGGTCAGCATCGGCGGAATATGTACGGACTGCACCTTCTGTCCCAGAGGCGGAATCGATTCACCGGCGCCGGCGCCGGGTGCGGAAGCGGCCATATCGCCTTTTCTGGCCTTGAAGTAGTCGAGCAGGGCATAAAAGGAGAGGAAGCCTAGGATAATGACGTAGACTGCGGTGATGAACATATCACTCAGCACCGGGTTGAGATCATAAAGATACCTGTTGAGCATGCCGCCCAAGGTCGCGCCGACTATCGAGCCGACCAGGAAGGTCACCGCCAGGGAGACCGAGATATTGCCCAGTTTCTTGTGCAGGACACTGCCCATGATGGCCTTGGCGAAGATATGGAAGAGGTCGGTGCCGACCGCCAGGATGCCCTTGACGCCGACGCTCATCAGGGCCGGAGCGATGATAAAGCCGCCGCCGGCGCCGATGCAACCGGTAATAAGGCCGGCACAGACACCGACAAAAATCGAGGCAAAAAAGATGACCGGGGTGTAAAAGGATGGCATATAGGCCGATTTGCCGCCGATGACATGAGGCAGGCCGACGCCGTCTCCGCCGGCGATGGCGATGCCGCCCATAATGATCGGGATGAGGAGGCAAATGAGAATGGTCTTTCTCCTGCGGCTCCCCAGGATGTTGGTTGACATCTCCAGTTCCCAGCGGGCATGGGCCTGAGAGCCCTCGACCATCATCTGGTAAAAGTCTTTACAGTAGCTCATAATGGATTCCTTTTTTGTTGAATATTAATCTTAAATATCCTTAACATAGGGTCAGGCCTGGTTGACTTTTCAGCAAGGCATGGCCATATGTTTTTTAATCTGGGCCATTTCGATCTTCTCCTGGTGGGTCTTCTTTTTCTGATAGGCATTCTTCAGTTTTTCGATGAGTGGTTCAAGCTCAATGGGTTTCATCAGATAGTCAAAGGCCCCCAGTTTCATACCGTCAATCCCCGATTCCACCGACGCATGCCCGGTGAGCATAACCACCTCGGTCATCGGTTTCAGCCTTTTGATCTCCCGCAGGGTCATAATTCCATCCATTCCCGGCATCTTTACATCGAGCAGAACCACATCGATTTCCCGCATCTGCATCTGCTCCATGGCCTCCTCTCCGCTCTCCGCCCCGTAACACTGGAGATCCTTTTTGTTCAGCCGCTTGATGGTCATCTCCCGGAACTCCTGCTCATCGTCAACGATGAGTACATTAAAAAGTGCCATACGCCTTCCTCCCCGAAAGAGTTATCTTGTGGTGCATTTATCAAAGTAAGGGATTTCTAGGCAGTACCCGTAACCGGCAGGATCAGCGTAAAGACAGCTCCGCCTTCCTGCTTGTTCCTGACCTCAATCCGGCCGCCCAGCTTTTGCATGATATCGTAACAGATGGACAACCCGAGGCCGGTCCCCTTGCCGGGCGCCTTGGTGGTGAAGAACGGATCAAAGATATGTTTCATCACCTCTTCGGTGACCCCCGGCCCGCTATCGAAGAATTCCACATACACCTTTTTTTTGTCGGCCCGGGTGACAATCTCGATCCGGCCGTTCCGGATCAGAGCGTCAATGGCATTGTTCAGGATATTCAGGATCACCTGCTGCAGTTGCGAGGCATCCGTCAGGATCAAGGGGAGGGCGGGGGCCAGGTTGCTTCGGATCTCAATACTGTTGTTTCTGGCCTCATTCTCCACAAAGGACACCGTCTCCTCAACGACCTCATTCAGATTGACCGGGCTGTTTTTACCGCTCATTTTCTTGGAAAAGCCAAGGAGTCTGTGGGTAACGGTCCCGGCCCGGTGCACATGCTGCTTGATCTTTTTCATTGCAGCCAGATATTCGTTCCGATTCTTCGACTGTTCCGGCTCTTCCTCCTCCAGGAGCTCCTGGATCCAACCAGCCTGAGAGGTGATCAATTGCAGCGGGTTATTGATCTCGTGGGCAATGCCCGCAGCCAGGCGGCCGACTGTGGCCATCTTCTCCATCTGCACCATCTGCTGGTTGAGGCTAGCCTTTTCCCTGTCGCTTTTTTCCATTATAACAACCATATAATGACTGATAAAGGCGGCAGCCATCAGGGCCAGGAGCGAGGTGAAGGCGATGATGACCAGATTGCGATTCCTGCTCTCGTAATAGTGGCCGAGGGAATCCTCTATCCTGGACTTCACCACCAGGAGCCATTGACCGTCTTTTATCCAGGTGGTTGCATAGAGAAACGCGTCGAGAGCGACAATCGAGATCCCTTCATGATGCTCCAGAAGGACTTTTTCCGCCGGCTGCAGCAGGGTCGCCCCTTGCAGGCTGGGTGTCTGAAATTCGGCGGCAGGGTTGACAATAAAGGCGTCTCCATGGGGACCGATCTGGGCGTTATGCAGAAGGCTGTTGAATATTTCCGAGTTGATTGTCGCCCGCAGCACGTAGTCTCTCAGCGGGTTGGTCACGGCCACCACGAAATGCGGGATATCTCTATACCCTGTAAAGACGTCGCTTATATGCCTGCCGCCGACCAGGACATCCTTGAACCAGAGGGCGTCCCTGTAGTTTTTCCCGGCGATACTGCTCCGGTATGGTCCCACA
>JAJYAX010000165.1 GCA_021779275.1 Deltaproteobacteria bacterium
TTCTCACCACTATTGCCAAAGAGTTTTTTCAGACACGCATCGAACAATTCAGTCTCCCTTCAGGATGGACTGTTGTTTTACGAGATGCCGAAGGTGAAACCATAGCACGTCTTCCTGAAAATTTTGTCGAACCCTCATTTAAAGCCCATGTCGCCAGCTCGAGAATATCACACTGGACTGTCACCGTCGGGATCCCTCAATACGCGTATTTATCTCCGCTGATCAATACTGGAATTGCAGTGGGAGTGGCTCTCTTTGGTTTAACCTTAGCGGGTTTTCTGGGCGGTCAATGGACGGGACGACGTCTTGGCGGCTCCATTGCTTCCCTGGCGAAAGCACCTGTACCGGGAGCCCCGCCGCCTGATATTGTAGAAATCGCCGCCGTACGTCAATTGCTCAATGATGAAGCACATCTGCGGGCAACAGCCGAGGATGCTCTGGTGCAAAGTGAACGGCGTTTCCGAGCCCTGGCTGAATTCGCTCCCGTCGGCATTGTCATTACCGATCCGAAAGGAAAGGTCCTTTTTGTGAACGGCCTCTTCACTGAGCTTTTTGGATACACCCTCGAGGACATACCCTCTGGCGATCAGTGGTGGCCTCTTGCCCATCCCGATGAAAAACTGCGGGAGTCTATCCGGGAGTCCTGGACAACGGCAATTGGTGAGGCTGGAGAATCTTTTTTACCTATTGAGCCGACTGAATATCCTGTCGCCAGCCGAGATGGTTCTGTTCGGCATATCGAATTCCGCAAGCGACTGGCCGGGGATTTGAATATTGTCATCATGACCGATGTTTCAAGGCGTAAGGCGGCAGAGATGGTTGCCCAGGAAAGAGCGGAGGATCTGCGAATCACGCTGCTGTCCATCGGCGATGCCGTCATCACCACCAACATGCAGGGACATATCACGCGCATGAACCGGATGGCCGAGGAATTGACCGGATGGCCTTCCCTGGAGGCGGAAAATCAACCCCTGGAAACGGTGTTTGTGATTGTCAATGCAAAAACCGGCGAATCAGTGGAGAATCCGGCCGAGAAGGTTATACAGACCGGCCGGATCGTCGGACTTGCCAATCACACCAAGCTCCTGGCAAGAAACGGCAGCGAATACCAGATCTCCGATTCAGCAGCTCCGATCAAGGACGAGCATGGCGCCATGAGAGGGGTGGTTCTGGTTTTCAGGGATGTGACGGAAAGTTACGCCCTGCGGGAGACGATTCAAAAGGAAAGAAGCATCCTGCAAATGTTTGTCAAATATTCTCCTGCGGCCATTGCGATGCTGGACAGGGAGATGAGGTACCTCGCCGCCAGCGAGCGTTTTTTGACCGATTACGGCATCCAGGACCATGAAATCACGGGACGGTCTCATTATGAAATCTTCCCGGAGATTCCGGAACGCTGGAAACAGATTCATCGGAGTTGCCTGGCGGGAACCGTTGAACGTTGCGATGAGGATCCTTTTTCCCGGGCCGACGGCAGAATCGACTGGATTCGCTGGGAGATCCGTCCCTGGTATGAAAACAGCGGGGATATCGGAGGTATTCTGCTGTTTTCGGAAGTAATAACCGAGAGCAAGATTGCGAGGGAGACTCTGCTGGAGAGTGAACGTAAGATCCGGTTCGCCCTGGAGACAGCCGGGATGGGAGGCTGGGATCTGAACCTGAAGGACCATACGGTTCATCGCTCTGTGCTGCACGACAACATCTTCGGGTATCGGGACCTGCTTCCGGAATGGAGCCACGAGAGGTTTCTTGAGCATGTTCATCCCGATGATCGAAGCGAGGTCGAGGCGGGCTTTGTTGAAGCGATTTCCGGCAGGCGAAACTGGAATGTCGAATGCCGGATTTATCTGCCGGACGGCAGTCTCCGGTGGATATGGGTCACGGGCCGGCCTTTCCGGGACAAGCGTGACGATGCAGATCACATGGCGGGATTTATCCAGGATATCACCGACCGCAAGCTGAAGGAGGAGGAGCGGGACAGGATGGAAAAACAGCTGATACAGGCCCAGAAAATGGAATCCGTGGGCAGGCTGGCCGGCGGTGTAGCCCATGACTACAACAATATGCTCAACGTCATTCTGGGCTATACCGAGATAGCCTTGGAAGAAATAGGCCAGGGCCAGCCCCTTCATGGTGAACTCACAGAGGTATTAAACGCCGCCAGGCGTTCCGCCGAAATCACCCGTCAACTCCTGGCCTTTGCCCGCAAGCAGACGATCGCCCCCATGATCCTCGACCTCAACGATACGATTACGGGCATGCTGAAGATGCTGCAACGGCTGATTGGTGAAAACATCAGTCTGAGCTGGAATCCGAAACCAGGGTTGTGGTATGTCAAGATGGATCCTTCCCAGGTCGATCAGATCCTGGCTAATCTCTGTGTTAACTCCCGGGACGCCATCCACGATGTGGGGATAATAAAGATTGAGACGGACAATGCCAGTCTCGACGAATATTATTGTGCAGACCATGTCGAATGCACAGCAGGCGATTATGTGATGCTCTCGGTGAGCGATACCGGCTGCGGTATGGACCAGGAGAGTCTTGAGAGGGTCTTTGAGCCCTTCTACACCACCAAGGGTGTTGGAAAGGGCACCGGCCTGGGGATGTCCACTGTCTACGGTATTGTCAAACAAAACAACGGCTCTGTAAACATCTACAGCGAGTTGGGAACAGGGACCGCGATCAAGATTTTCATTCCTCGTCATCAGAGCGAAGAGCGGGGAGCAGTCGCCGATAAAAACCAAAGCGTCCTGAAAGGAAATGGGGAAATATTGCTTTTTGTCGAGGATGAGTCCACACTGAGAAAAATGGGCAAGACCATGTTGGAGCGATCCGGTTATACGGTGCTCATTGCAGCGTCTCCGAACGAGGCCTTTTCCGTTGCCGAGGATCATGCCGGAAAAATCAGTCTAGTGATAACGGATGTGGTGATGCCGGAAATGAACGGCAAGGATCTTGCGAATCACCTCCAGATTCTCTATCCGGGGATCAAAGTTCTTTTCATGTCCGGGTATACCGCAAACGCCATCGCCCATCACGGTGTGCTTGACGATGGTGTGAATTTTATTCAAAAACCGTTTTCACGTAAAGACCTGACGAATAAGGTTCGCGCTGTGCTGAGTGATTCTTTAGGCGAAATCTGATACGACCAATGGTGTTTTTGAAATAGGCCCCACCACAACGGAGAGCGCGAAAATTTATGCGCATCTCAGTCGCATAAATCACACCATAAGATTATCCGATTATTTTTTCAGCCGGTCCAGGGAAGGCGGACCTTTATCGGCAGCAGGGAGCC
Organism: Deltaproteobacteria bacterium; assembly: GCA_021779275.1. Lineage (GTDB taxonomy): Bacteria > Desulfobacterota > Desulfobulbia > Desulfobulbales > Desulfocapsaceae > CAIUQR01. Next base: position 3,299 of record JAJYAX010000165.1, read on the forward strand.
ATCCCCGCTAGGCCACCTTGGCATGCTCGTCATAGAGATAGCGTTTGATCTTATGGGTCGCCGTTTTGATGAAGGGCTCCCGCCGCTCGCATATCTTGGTGATCCTCGATGTCTTCGGCAACTGCTGGTTGATCTCCGTGCGCATGGTCTCTATCAGTTCCGCCAGGTATTCATGCCGTCTGGCTCTCGGTTGATCCGCGGTCTGCTCATCGACAAATTCGTAATCGGGGTAGACCCAGGCCTCCAGCTTGCCGTTGTTTTCAATTATCAGCGTTTCCATCACCCAGTGATAGGCGTTCATCTTGTGTTCAATGCCTTCCGGATACACATTTTCCCCATTGGCCATAACAATCACATTCTTGGAGCGTCCCCGGAGATGGAGGTTTCCCGCTTCGTCCAGGAAGCCGATATCACCGGTGAGCAGCCAACCATCCTCGGTGATGGTCTCTTTGGTCTTTTCCTCATCATTAAAGTAGCCCCGCATGACATTGGGACCGCGGGCGAGAATCTCTCCTATGCCGGTGACCGGATCGGGGTCGGTGATCCTGATCTGTACGCCCGGTATCGGTTTTCCGGCTGAGCCGACCCTAATGGTCCTATCGTCGAGAGGTCCGCCGGAGAGCAATGGAGCGGATTCCGTCAGACCGTAACCGACCACGTAGGGGAATTTCGCCTGAAAGAGAAAGTTTTCCACCTCCGGATTCAAGGCCGCCCCGCCGATCCCCATCAGCTTCAGGTTGCCGCCGAAAAATTCCAGGAGTTTCGCCCCGATTTTTTTATAGACCAGTCGTCTGCCGAAGCCGGTCTTGCAGAGCAGGGAGATGGCCCAACTGTTTTCGATCTTCGGCAGCACCCGTTTCTTATAGATCTTTTCAAAGACCAGAGGCACGGCGAAGATTGCAAAGGGTTTTTCATGCTGGCACAGCTTCTGTAAAATGGCCGGGGTCGGCGTCTGCCCCGCATAGGCGATCCGGCAGCCTTTCAACAGCGGCAGGATAAACCCGCAGGTGAATTCATAGGTGTGGGACATGGGCAGGATCGACAGAAAGACATCGCCGGGCGTGATCTCGGCCAGGCTCGAGGCGGCATGGGCGTTGGACGTCATGTTCTTATGGGTCAGCATCACCGCCTTTGAGTAGCCCGAGGTCCCGGAGGTATAGAGGATGGAGGCAAGATCGTCCTCGGCGACCTCCGGAAAGACGGGGTCTTGTTTCTGCTCCTGTCTAAGGGCGAAGGCCCCCTCCAGGTATTCTGAAAATCGCCGGACCTCGACCACGCCCTCCACACCGGCATAATCATCCAGGGTGATGATCGGTCCGGCCAGGACCTTTTTCAGCTCGTAGATCTTTTCGATCTGCCGCTGCGTAATAAAAAGGGCCTTGACCTTCATTTCGTTGAGGATATGGTGGACATCCACCTCCGGAAAATCCGGCAAGATGGGCACGGCCACGGCCCCCAGGCGGATTACGGCAAAATAGGCGATCCCCCAGTTCTGAGAGTTTTCCGCCAGGATCGCCACATGATCTCCCTTTTTGACCCCCTCCTTGTGCATGCGTCCCGCCAGGGCAAAGATGCGATCCCGGAATTCATTATAGGTCAGCGCCTTTTCCATGGCCATACCCACAGCCGGCAGGTC
>JAJYAX010000166.1 GCA_021779275.1 Deltaproteobacteria bacterium
CACAACCTCGCAGGCCCTGTCTGTATCGCTGGAAGCAGCGATCAGGCAATATAGATTGATTACCGCGGAGAAGGAATTGTTGAACCAGACTCTCAAGGGGAGTGTCAGGGTTCTCTGCGAGTTGCTAAGTCTGGCCAATTCAACCGCCTTCAGCTGCGGCTATCGCATTAAGGAGATTGTGCTCAGGATCGCGGAAAAACTCCGGCTGGACAGACTCTGGCAGTATGAGATAGCAGCCCTGATGTCCCAGATCGGTTGCGTTACCATTCCCGATGATATCTTGAGAAAGATGCAGACGGGCGGCGATCTGACCCAAAGAGAAGAACACATGTATCGAAATCATCCCGGGATAGGTGCAAAATTGATAGGAACGATCCCGCGACTGGAGCACGTGGCGGCCATGATTCACCATCAGATGCTGTCTTTTGATGCCTATAATGAGGAACCGGGGTTATCCCTGACGGAAGAAGAAAGGATGGGCGCCCAGATCCTGAAGGCCGTCATAGATCATGATTTCCTTCTGCTGCAGGGCAGCAGTCATCTTGAGGCCGTTCGGAGCCTGAAAGAGCGTTTTGGGGTGTATAATCCTCAGGTACTGAATATATTGGCCGAGCATGATGTCAAAGCGGAACGGGTTAGGATTGTCACCTTGAACTTCGAGGATATTATTCCCGGTATGGTGGCTGATGAGGATATCCTGGCTAAAAACGGGGCCTTAATCATTCCACGCGGGCAGGAGATCACCTGGTCTGTTATTCAAGGGTTGAATAATTTCCTTGAACATATCGGGATCAGGGATCCTATCCGGGTGCGTGTAAACGAGAATGCTGCTGATCAATCTCTGCCGATCCAATAATCGAGAAGTTTGGCAGGCATCTTGTCTTTCACTCATTGTTGCTGGGTCTATTCTTGTCTTGTTGAAGACCCTTAAGTTTAAAGCCTGCAGCAACTTTCTTGAATATTTCCAGCACATCGGGGTCTCTGCCATACGTGCAAATCCTCTCTTCGCCTACCTTGACGCAGATCCCATCCTCCTCTTGGAATTGAGGCGAATTGATCCGAATCCAATTGTCCGAATCCTCATCTCCGCCGATCTTCTGTATGTTGACCGACCAATGAGTTTTATAAAAAAAGTCATCCGTAATCTCCCACCCCTTGGGATACATAAAAGTAAAATTGGATTTCGGATTAGAATAAGTCAGCCAATGGGCAGTATCGCCGGCATCGCCTGCTTTTTTGGCCGGAGCAGAGCCAACAGCAACAAAAACTAAAAAGATAAGAGGTAGCAAACCACGGGTAAAAGAGTGGTAACGGCTGGTCATTGTTCTCACTTCTTTCGATTTTTAGACAAGATTTTATCTATCGTACCCGAGAAGAAAAAAGTATCGCTAAAGATCAAGGCGGCAATTGCAGGTCCTGGCTCATAAGGATTCATTGTTGTTTATGCAGATGCATTGCGAGCCAGAGAGCACCCTCGGAAACGCTCACTAAGGTGTGTGGGGTATTTGATGGCAAAAACAGGTAGTCACCTGACCTGAGTTCAATGGTTTTTCCGGCGACTTCAAGAACAGCCTCGCCTCGCAGGAGTACCACCCATTCATCCTGGGATTGCACGTACTCGTTTGAGACAATTCGAGCTGAGCTCAAAATCCGCTCAATGACGAGATTCCTGTGGGTAAGCAAGGTTTCAAAACGTTCACCTTCAAGCGGTGGGGATGCATTCGTAAATAAGTTTTCGATTTGCATGTGTCTTGGTTCAGCGGAAATTGGAGTTTTCCCGTGTTTGAGTTAACATACTCAAGCGGAGGAACCTCATCGGTTATCAACGCTATTCATTCAAAACAGAAAAGAAGGAAAATTTTACGTGGATGTATTTTTTCGAAGATTACCGGACAACAAAAAAACCGCGATCTTTTAAGGAAGCGGGTTTTTTGTTGTATCGGATACTGCCGGACATTTAAATGGGGTGGGCGATGGGACTTGAACCCACGACCTCCTGGGCCACAACCAGGTGCCCTAACCAACTAGGCCACGCCCACCATCCAAAGGGGGCATACATTAAATGCGAGCTTTATATACCTGCTGACCATCAGTTTTGCAAGGATTATGTTGTTTCGAGACTCTCTTTACAATGCGGACATTTCTTTGCCTGGGCCTTGATGATTTCCAGACAATGGGGGCATTCCTTTTTAAAATTGACCTTCAGCAGCTGCGGAATTATCTGATTGCAGGCCATCTCCAGCTCGGCATGTCTGAAGGTGTGATTCCGGATCGGGTCGATACAGGCCAGATTGTTCAGCTCCAAAAGGTAGGGAATGGCCTTTTTTCTGTCGGACAGATTTGCCGCCTCATCCAGGATCAGAAGAAGGACCGGATCAAGGTTGTTGTCCTGGACGCAGGTAGCCAGGTCCTTGACCGCCTGCTGTTCCTTCCGGTAGCGTTCGTTTTGTTTTTTTAATGCCTGGGGATCAACGATACTGCCCGTGTAGGCATCCTTGCTGGCAACCATCATCAGGTTGCTTTCCTTGCTGCCGGGAAGTTCCATATAACGGTAGGAGGCGTGATGGCAGTATCTTTCCTCAATGCTTTTCCAACCCTCGACAAACAGGGAGCACTCGTCGTTCAGGCAGATAAAGAGGATTTCCGATCCCCAGCCCAGGCCGTCGCCGATATGGATGGGAGGGGCCTCGCAACAGGACATTTTTTCTTTGCAGTAGGGGCAGGTATGTATTTCATCCAGGTACGTTGGATCACTATATAACATCGTAAAACTCCTTGGGTTTAGAAAACAAAAGATCATGAATCCTTATGTGAGGAAGAGAGACCGTGGGAATATAGTATGTATTAATTATCATTTTTCATCCCGGGGTCGCTTAAAATTTCATCGACGGCCCTGGCCTGATTCATTCTGGAGGTCAGGAAGGCCTGCGGCATATAGTGGCGATTGGTATCCATTACCTCGCAAAGATCCTGAATCCGGCCATTTTCGGCCAGATCAATGACCTTGGCCAGATTTTCGGCAAAGCTCTTGACAATCTTTCGGCCGTCGCCGCCGGTGGCCATGATCTCGGCGTAGGTCCTGGGGTTCTGGCTGTGAATGCGCGCCATGGCCAGGATGCCGTACAGCGAGGTCAAGGTGGAATGACTGCCGATATCCCGGCAATCTATCTGGTTTTCGGCCAGGGTCATGGCCAGGGCGACAGAGATGGTGGTCGGCAGTTTCTGTCCGACGCCTACCAGCAGGTCATGTTTTTCCGGACTGTCCTGATAGATATCGGCCCCATGCTTATATAAGAAGGCCTCGAATTCACTGCAGAAGCACCCACTACGTGAGGTCCTGACCACGGCTGCGTTCTTATCCTTCATCGAGACGGCCTGCGGCCCCCAGAGATTATGGACGAACATGACCTCCACACCGGGGTCCGTCGCCTCCAGAGCGGCCTTCAGGGTGTTTTCCGATTCACCGGCGAGCAGGATCAGGGCCTGGCCCTCCTTGAGATATTTCCCGTACCGCCTGACCGTATCCGCCGTCACTGAAATCGGAACGCAGACCACCACCACGTTGACCTGGCTGATCATCTCTTCCGGACGAAGCTCTGTGGTCCGTCCTGTGATTATCGTGCGATAGCCTTCGTTCTCCAGGCGGTCGGCAAACCAGGTGCTCATCACGCCGCTACCGATGAAGCCGAAGGTCTTGATCTTTTTGACCCGCATATCGACACGGGGAAAGGAGCCCAGCAGTTTTAACGAATGCTCTTCCTGGATAATCGTCTTCTCAATGCGGTTGAGGGCGTCCTGCAGCTGTTTGTCGTTGATATGTCCTTCAGCTTCAATATAGATCTGCAGCTTCTGGGTCTTGATATCGTTCTCCGAACGCAGGTCAAGGATATTGATGCCTCTTCTGGTGAACTCGCCCAGGATATCCACCAGGATGCCGACCCGGTCCATCAGCGGACGGGTGATGATGGCGGTGGCGTCATAGCCGGTCCAGTCCGCAATTTTCTTACCCAAAACGGCGAAACGTGTCCGGTTGTGGGGGACGACCTCCCTGTCGATCAGGGTCAGGCCATGGACTTTCAGCAGCTGTTCCGAATCAATCACCGCATGGCCTGTCCGTCCATTCATCCTGATATCGGCAAGGGTTGCTTCGATATCGGGAACGGTCATCAGGGTGGCATGCGGGAAGTGCTCGCCGATATAATCTTCACATTGTTTAAATATAGAGCCGCTGCCGACGATCACATCGAAATCTCTGGTCTCGTCCTCAGTAGGTAAGGCGCCGATGGAGAGATGAATGGGCAGAACGACATTGTCAATCCAATACCCATGCTCAATATGTTCCATCAGCCGGAAGTATTCCTTTATCTCTCCTTCTCTGGTATTGTAGAAGGGCAGGACGGCCAGATCGGCCTTGCCTTCGATAAAGGCCTGGAGTATATCGGCGGCCCGGTGAAAGAGAAGGATTTCGGCGTCAGGAAGGTAGTGGCGCGCAGCCTGATAACTATCGCCGCCGACGGGCCCCAGTGTGGCAATGGTGGTCATAATTCAAAAAAATTGGAATGTATAATTAAACTCAGTGATTTCTGGCGGTGGAGGTTTATGTTTACCGTGCACGCGGCAGTAAAGAAGCGCCAATTTGTCAAATTATACCGTCTCGGTTGTTAACGCAACCTAATATATACATAATGGCAAACACCACCGCCCCGAATGATTCTGCCGGAGTGCTGAAAGAGTATCTCCATTCTTTAAAGCAATCAATAAAGTTTGGTCCGCAAGTAGTTTGTCATAGGACATTTCCCGCAGTTCCCGCAAAGCTAACTGAAAAGACATCCCTGCTGTCGGAAGGGATGGAGAGATGCCTGGCCGAAACAGGCGTAGAGGGGCTGTATTCCCATCAGGAGCAGGCCCTGC